>NZ_CP034118.1:0-287500 GCF_003856495.1 Staphylospora marina
GTGCACATGAAAGAAATATGGGCACGGACACTGGAACTGATCCAGGACCGGATCAGCAAGCCCAGCTTCGAAACGTGGCTGAAAAACACGGAAGCCGTCGAACTGTCGGGTGACCGCCTGATCGTCGCCGCTCCCAACGATTTTACCCGTGAGTGGCTGGAATCGCGGTATCAGGAACTGGTGCAGGGCATTGTGCGCGAAGTGACCGGTTCCGATCTCACGGTCACCTTTGTCTGTCGGACGGAAGAGAGACCGGCCGGAACCGAAAGGGACATGCCGGTCAAAAGTGCGGAAGAGCCGGAAGAGTTCGATCCCCTGAGCACGCAGCTCAATCCCCGCTACACGTTTGACACCTTCGTGATCGGCGCCAACAACCGTTTTGCGCACGCCGCCTCCCTGGCCGTGGCCGAAGCGCCCGCGAAGGCGTACAATCCCCTGTTCATCTACGGGGGAGTGGGATTGGGCAAAACGCACCTGATGCACGCGATCGGTCATTACGTGCTGGGGCATTCGCCGACCAGCCGCGTGGTGTACATCTCGTCGGAGAAGTTCACCAATGAATTCATCAACGCGATCCGTGACAACAAAACCATTCAGTTCCGCAACAAGTACCGGAACGTGGACATCCTGCTGATCGACGACATTCAGTTTCTGGCCGGCAAGGAGCAGACGCAGGAAGAGTTTTTCCACACGTTCAACGCCCTGCACGAGGCCAACAAACAGATCATCATCTCCAGCGACCGGCCTCCCAAGGAAATCCCCACGCTTGAAGACCGGCTGCGTTCCCGGTTTGAATGGGGATTGATCACGGACGTGCAACCGCCCGATCTGGAAACCCGAATCGCCATCCTTCGAAAAAAGGCCATCGCCGACAACCTGGATGTTCCCGGTGAAGTCCTGGCATACATCGCCGACCGGGTGGACACCAACATCCGTGAGCTGGAAGGGGCTCTGATCCGCGTCGTCGCATACTCGGCTCTCATGAATCGTCCCGTCAGCCCCGAACTTGCCGCAGAAGCCTTGAAAGACATCATGCCCCGCTCGCGCCCCAAAGTGGTCAGCATCCAGGACATTCAGCAGGAAGTGAGCAACTATTACCGGCTTCGCATCGAAGACTTGAAAAGCAAGAAGCGGACCAAGTCCGTCGCGCTTCCCCGCCAGATCGCCATGTATCTCTGCCGGGAACTGACCGACCATTCGCTGCCCAAAATCGGGGAAGATTTCGGCGGTCGCGATCACACCACCGTCATCCACGCCCACGAAAAAATCAGCCGCATGGTGAAACAGGACACCCAGATGCAACAGGCCGTGGAAGAATTGAAGAAGAGAATCCTGCGCGGTCAGGAACTTTGAGCTGTGGATGACTGTGGACAAACCGCACACGGCCGTGCACAAATTGTCCACACCCGAATCCCCGTTGCCGTCGGGACATTCCCGGGTTATTCACAGTATCCACACCCCTTATTACTGGTACTGCGAACTCTTTTTAAACTGATAAACATATGAAAGATCCGTCCGGTTCAGAACCGCCTTCGGAAAATTGCCGGGGGCGGGTCCCCTTTTTCTTCAGCGAAGTTGCCTTCCAGGATCTCGAGGAGGATGGAATCATGAAATTTCGCATTGTGAAATCCGCCCTGTCGGAAGCGGTTTCCCAAGTATCCAAAGCCGTTTCCACCAAAACGACCATTCCCGTGTTGACGGGGATCAAAGTGACGGCCGACGAATCCGGCCTTCTCCTGACCGGCAGCAATTCCGACATCACGATTCAGGCGCGCGTCCCGGTCCGCAAAAACGACTCGGAGCAAGTCTTTGTGGAAAAAATGGGAAGTGTGGTGCTTCCCGGAAGAATTTTCGGGGAACTGGTGCGCAAGTTGCCGGATGACGAAGTGGAATGCGTGGTCAGCGACCGCTTTCAAGCCGTGATCCGATCCGGTACGGCGGAGTTTCAGCTCAACGGGTTTGACCCGGAGGAGTATCCCCGGTTTCCCCGCCTGACGGAAGACCGGACGTTCACGATCTCCGCCGACGCGCTGAAGTCGCTGATCCGCCAGACGGGATTCGCCGTGGCCGTCAATGAGGCCCGGGGAGTGCTCACCGGCGTGTTGTTCCAACTGGAAGACGGCATTCTCACCTGCGTGGCCACCGACAGCCACCGTCTTTCCCGGCAACAGGCCCGGGTGGAGGGAGCGAAGGACCTTTCGCTGAAAAATGTGGTGGTTCCCGGCAAAAGTCTTTCCGAACTGGCGAAGACGCTCGGGGATTACACCGGACCGGTGGATCTGGTCGTCGAGGACAACCAAATTCTCGTCCGGACGGAGGAAGTGGAGTTCTACTCCCGTCTGCTGGAAGGCGCCTATCCCGACACCAATCGGGTGATTCCCAAATCCGGGGAGACCGAGCTGGTCACTTCCACCCGGGAACTGTTACAATCCGTTGACCGGGCGTCTTTGATCTCTCGGGATGGCAGGGACAATGTGATAAAATGGACGTTGAAAGACGGGAAAGTGGAAGTCAATTCCGCGGCGCAGGACATCGGAAGCGTGACCGAGGAAGTGGTGGCCAAGGTCAGCGGACCGGAACTGTCGATCTCGTTCAACGCCCGTTACATGATGGAGGCTCTCCGCGCCATCGACAGCGGAGAGATCCGCATCCTGTTCACCGGACCGATGACTCCGTTCCTCATTCAGCCGACGGACCGTGACGATTCCCTTCATCTCATCGTACCGGTCCGCACGCGCTGAACACGACGCGCCGGAGGGGTAGAAACATGAGACTTGTCCAGATCGACGACACCTTCATCACCCTGGGACAATTGCTGAAGAAAACGGGCATCATCGACACCGGCGGCCAGGCCAAGCATTTTCTGGCGGAAACCGAAGTCCGCGTGAACGGTGTCCCGGAATCGCGTCGCGGAAGAAAGCTGGTCCCGGGAGACGTGGTGGAGATCGACGGCTGTTTCACGGCGCGACTGGTGCAAAAGCAGCGGAAGTCATAGCATCGTTCTGCCCGAAAGGAATGCGGCGCGGACCGGATCCGGTCTTGAGGGCGCTCTCCGGCATCGGCCGGAGGGCGCAAAGACGCCGGCAAAAGGATTCGGGCGGGAGAATGAGGGCTTCTGGAAAGGGGAACGGAGGCGTTTGCGCATCGAGACACTGGAACTGACGGATTACCGGAATATTGAAGGGCTGTCGCTCCGGTGCGAAGGCCCGCTTCATCTGTTCGTCGGTGCCAACGCCCAGGGGAAGACCAACATCCTCGAGTCGATTTACGTGCTGGCACTCGGAAAGTCCCACCGTACCCGGTCGCACCGGGAATTGATCCGTTTCGGCAAGCAGAGATCCGTGCTGAAGTCCAGGGTCAGAAAGGGCGAACAGGTGGTACGGCTCCAAATCCAATTGACCGAAAAGGGAAAAAAGGTGAGCAAAAACGGCGTGGAGCAACCGAGACTCAGCCGGTACATCGGCACGCTTCCCGCCGTCCTGTTCGCTCCGGAAGACCTGGCTCTCGTCAAGGGAAGTCCACAGGTCCGCCGCCGGTTTCTGGACATGGAAATCGGACAGGTGAGCCCGTCGTACGTGCATGATCTGAGCATGTGGAATCAGCTTGTCCAGCAACGGAACAGCCTCCTGAAGCGGCTGGCCCGAAGTCGCCGGGAACAGGACGCCCTGCTCGACGTGTTGGATGAACAGATGGTGACCCTGGCCGTCCGCATTTGGACCAGGAGGTTTCATTTTTTGTCATCCCTGAGGGAATGGGCCAAGGAGATTCACCGGGAAATCACCCGGCACCGGGAAGATCTGGGGATTGAATACGTTCCGTCCGTGGCGGGCCTTGCCGATGCGCCGCCCGATTCCTGGGGGGACCTGTATCTCCGCGAGCTCGCGGCCATCAGGGAGCGGGAGATTCTCCGGGGAGCTTCGCTTCTGGGACCGCACCGGGATGATCTGCGGCTTTCGGCGGGCGGGCTGGATTTGCACACGTACGGCTCCCAAGGCCAGCAGCGGACGGCGGCCCTGTCGTTGAAGCTGGCTGAAATCGAGTTGATTCACAGGGAAACGGGTCATTATCCGGTACTTCTGCTGGACGATGTCCTGTCCGAATTGGATGATTCCCGAAAGAGCCATCTGCTCACGGCCATTCGCGGAAAGGTGCAGACCTTTGTCACCACGACCGGGCTGGACGGAATCGACGGGGAAACGTTGGCGTCGGCACGCGTGTACGGCGTGAAGCAGGGAACGATTTCGGAACTGGGGTGATATGGTGTTCATCCACCTGGGCGGCAGCCGGATGATTTCCGTCCGTGAGGTGATTGCCATTCTGGACGCGGAGGCGGCGGGTCAGGGAGCCGGCTCCGGCTTGTTTCTCGACGGTGCCGTCCAAAGCGGACGAATCGAAACGGTGGTCCCCGGCGAAGTGAAGTCCTACGTGATCACGAGGGACCGGATTTACGCATCGCCCGTTTCATCCGCCACGTTGAAGAAGCGGGCGGAAGCTGCCGGGAAGCCGTGGAAACAGGTGAGGGATTCCTGACGATCGATCAGTTCTGCGAGGAAGCAGGTGACGAATGTGACCGTGCAAAAAACCAGTTACGATGAGACGCAGATTCAGGTTCTGGAAGGTCTTGAAGCGGTTCGCAAACGGCCAGGCATGTACATCGGCTCCACATCCAGCCGGGGACTTCACCATCTGGTGTGGGAAGTGGTGGACAACAGCATCGACGAAGCATTGGCCGGGCGATGCGACACCATTCAGGTGATCGTCAACGAGGACAACAGCGTCACGGTGATTGACAACGGCGGAGGGATTCCGGTCGGAATCCATCCGAAAATGGGACGTCCCGCCGTGGAAGTGGTCATGACCGTGCTTCACGCCGGCGGCAAATTCGGCGGTGAGGGTTACAAGTTTTCGGGCGGACTGCACGGAGTGGGCGTGTCGGTGGTGAACGCCCTGTCCGAATGGTTGGAAGTGATCGTCAAGCAGAAAGGGAAGATCCACCGGCAGCGGTATCGCCGCGGCGTGCCCCTGCATGATCTGGAAGTGATCGGTGAAACGGAAGAAACGGGCACCTCGGTGACCTTCAAGCCCGATCCGGAAATCTTCAGGGAAACGACCGTTTACGACTATGACATTCTGCAGAACCGTTTGCGGGAATTGGCGTTTTTGAACAAAGGTGTTCGCATCATCCTGGAAGATCGCCGCGGCGAACCGAAACGGGACGAGTTTCTGTTCGACGGCGGAATCCGGTCGTTTGTGGAATACCTCAACCGGAACAAGGAAGCCCTCCACGAGCCGCCGGTCTACATCACGGGGGAACGGGACGGCATTCCGATCGAGATCGCGCTTCAGTACACCGATGCCTATTCCTCCAACATCTATTCGTATGCCAACAACATTCACACGCATGAAGGCGGGACGCACGAGGCCGGTTTCAAGTCCGCGTTGACCCGGGTGATCAACGACTATGCCCGGCGCAACAATCTGCTCAAGGACAATGACAGCAATCTCACCGGCGACGATGTTCGCGAGGGTTTGACCGCGATCATCAGCGTGAAGATCCGCGATCCGCAGTTCGAAGGTCAGACCAAGACCAAGTTGGGCAACAGCGAGGCCCGGTCGGCCACGGAAACCCTGTTTGCCGACCGATTCCAGATGTTTCTGGAAGAAAACCCGGCCGCGGCCAAAAAAATCATCGGCAAAGCGGTGATGGCCGCACGGGCGAGGGAAGCCGCCCGCAAGGCGCGGGAACTGACCCGCCGAAAAAACGCCCTGGAGGTCAGTTCGCTTCCCGGAAAGCTGTCGGACTGCACGTCGAGAAGCGCCGCCGACAGCGAGTTGTTCATCGTCGAGGGGGATTCCGCGGGCGGAACGGCCAAGCAGGGCCGGGACAGGATGTTCCAGGCCATTTTGCCGCTGAAGGGGAAAATCCTCAACGTGGAAAAAGCCCGGTTGGACAAGGCCCTCTCCAACGAAGAGATCCGCACCATCATCACGGCGCTGGGCACGGGCATCGGGGAAGATTTCAACATCGAGAAGGCGCGGTATCACAAGATCATCATCATGACCGACGCGGACGTCGACGGGGCCCACATCCGGACCCTGCTCCTCACGTTCTTCTACCGCTACATGCGCCCGCTGATCGAACACGGCTACGTGTACATCGCCCAACCGCCGCTGTACAAGATCGTGCAGGGCAAAACGATCCGGTACGCCTACAATGACCGCATGAAAGAAGAGATTCTCCGGGAACTCGAGGGCAAAGGCAAAGTGGAAATCCAGCGCTACAAGGGTCTCGGAGAAATGAACGCGACGCAGCTGTGGGAGACCACCATGGATCCGGAAAGCCGGACCTTGCTGAGAGTGACGCTGGAAGACGCGAAGGAAGCCGATGAAGTCTTTGACATGCTGATGGGCGACAAGGTGGAGCCCCGCCGGGTGTTCATCCAGCAATTTGCCAACCAGGCCAATCTGGATGTGTGAATCCCGAGCGGCACGTTTTGTTTTCACGAGGGGTCCCGCCGCGGTTTCCGGCTTTGGAAGCTCGGCGGGATCGCTTGATGTCATCAGTCTCCGGGCCGCCCGCCCGGCGGCTCAGCAAAGCGGGGAGATGAGATCATGGCAGACCATGCACGGATCCAGCCAGTCAATATCAGCCAGGAGATGAGATCCTCCTTTCTGGACTACGCGATGAGCGTCATCGTCAGCCGCGCCTTGCCGGACGTGCGGGACGGTTTGAAACCGGTGCATCGCCGCATTCTGTACACGTTGCACGACCTGGGCATGACGCCGGACAAGCCGTACAAAAAATCGTCCCGCGTCGTCGGGAACGTGACGGCCCAATACCATCCGCACGGGGATGCCGCGGTGTACGAGGCCATGGTTCGGATGGCCCAGGACTTTTCCTACCGGTATCCGCTGGTGGACGGTCACGGAAACTTCGGATCGGTCGACGGGGATGCTCCGGCGGCCATGCGTTACACCGAGGCGCGCATGGCACCGATCACGCTGGAGATGCTCCGGGACATCCAGAAGGAAACCATCGACTTCGGGCCCAACTACGACGGCCAGCAGGAAGAACCGCTGGTGCTTCCTTCCCGTTTCCCCAACCTGATCGTCAACGGGGCGGCCGGTATCGCCGTCGGAATGGCCACCAACATTCCGCCGCACAACCTCCGGGAAGTGATCGACGGCATCCTGCTCATGCTGGATGATCCGGACGTGACCATCGACGGATTGATGAAAAAGATCAAGGCCCCCGATTTCCCGACGGGCGGCATCATCCTCGGTCTGGACGGCGTTCGCAAGGCGTACCGGACCGGGCGGGGAAGCATCCAGATCCGCGCCAAAACCCGGATCGAGGAAGCCGGTTCCGGAAAAACCCGGATCGTGGTGGAGGAGCTCCCCTATCAGGTCAACAAGGCCAAGTTGGTGGAAAAGATCGCCGAACTGGTCCGGGAGAAAAAAATCGACGGCATCACCGACCTGCGGGACGAATCCGACCGCAACGGCATGCGCGTCGTGATCGAACTGCGCCGGGACGTCAATCCGCGCATCATTCTGAACAACCTGTACAAACACACGGCGCTTCAGACCAGCTTCGGGGTGAACATGCTGGCGCTGGTCGACGGACAACCGCGCGTGCTCAACCTGAAAGAGGTGCTGCATTACTATATCGAGCACCAGGTGGAAGTGATCCGTCGCCGCACGCAGTACGACCTCCGCAAAGCGGAAGAACGGGCGCACATCCTCGAAGGGCTTCGCATCGCGCTCGACCACATCGACGAGGTGATCGCCCTCATCCGGGGTTCGGCCACCACCGCGGAAGCCCGCGAAGGGCTGATGAACCGCTTCGGGCTCACCGAACGGCAGGCCCAGGCCATTCTGGACATGCGCCTGCAGCGCCTGACGGGACTGGAGCGGGAGAAAATCGAGTCCGAATACGCCGAATTGGTCAAAACGATCGAACGGCTCCGGGCCATCCTGGCCGACGAAACCAAGATCCGCGGCGTGTTCCGCGAAGAAATTCTGGAAATCCGGAACAAATACGGAGATGAGCGTCGCTCCATGATCAAGCGGGAAGCCGACGACATCGCCGAAGAAGACCTCATTCCCGAAGAAGAGGTGGCCATCCTCCTGAGCCATCGCGGATACATCAAACGGATGCCGCTGTCCACCTACCGGGCCCAGCGTCGGGGCGGCAAGGGAATCACCGCGATGGGAACGCGGGAAGACGACTTTGTCCAGCATCTTTTGGTCACCCATTCGCACAACCACCTGTTGTTCTTCTCCAACAGGGGGCGGGTGTATCGCCTGAAAGCCTACGAAGTGCCGGAGCTGGGCAGAACGGCCAAGGGAACCCCGGTGATCAACCTGATCCAAATCGAACCGGGCGAGCGGATCGAAGCGATCATTCCGGTCAAGGATTTCACCGAAAGCCGGTATCTCCTGTTCGCCACCGCGGAAGGCGTGGTGAAGAAGACGGCGCTGAGCGAATTTGAAAACATCCGCCGGAACGGCCTGTTCGCCATCAACCTTCGGAACGGGGACGAATTGGTGGGCGTCCGCTTGACCGACGGGGACCAAGAAGTGATCATGGGAACCCGCCAGGGCATGTCCATCCGCTTCCACGAGATGGATGTCCGGGAAATGGGCCGGGCGGCGACCGGCGTGAAGGGCATCACCCTGGATGATGACGACCGCGTCATCGACATGGACATCGTCGAGGATAACAAGGATGTGTTGATCGTCACCCGCAACGGCTACGGAAAGCGCACTCCGTTGGGTGAATATCGCATTCAGTCCCGGGGAGGCAAGGGGATCAAAACCATCAGCATCACCGAGAAGAAGGGGAATGTCGTCGGACACAAAGTGGTGTCCGGATCGGAAGACTTGATGATCGTCACTCAGGACGGAACCATCATCCGCATCAACATTTCCGAGATCCCGGTGATGGGACGGTATGCCCAGGGAGTCCGCCTCATCAAAGTGGACGGAAACGAAGTGGCCACCGTGGCCAGCGTGCCCGGGGAAAGAGAGGAAGAACAGGAAAGCGACGAGGCATGACCCTGCCGCAATCGGATTCCGGTTCGGACGCATGAGGACCCCTCCCGGGACCTTTGTGCGACCGGAAAAGGTTTCGCATCGCCGGGAACGGGGACGGATTCCGAAACGGAAGCGGGTTGCCGCGTCAATCTCCGGCGGGGAACTCGGCAGGTTCCCTCCAGTCGGCCGCTTCCTCCAACTTTGCGAGGACGAGCCGGGGGATTCTGAGGGCGGTCAGGTCAAGAAACCGCCGGACCCACACGCCTTCCTCGCGAACCGTCCCCAAGGCGATCTCTCCCCACAACGGAGGGTCGTACCGGCAGAGCATGCAAAGTGAAAACAGCAGCATGAACCGGGACAAGAGCTCGGGAACCGGCGTGACGGGGCGGTCGTTGCCTATCCACAGGTAATGATCGCCCCGTTCGTTTTCCCGGAGGACGGAAAGGGAACCGTCCATGTTCCCGGTGCCGGCGTCGCCTTTGAGGGTTCTCACAAACCGCACAGTTCCGTCCTTCACGGGGGGATCGGCGACAGTGAGCTCCCAGCCGGTGATCCGGGCCACTTTGCGGGCGAGAGCGGCCGGTGTCAGTTTCAACGAATCAAGAACGGGTTCCGGAAGGAGGATGAGCGTGCGATGCTCTGCTTTCGATCCGCTTGGGAAAGGGGCAAACTTCAGCGGAACGAGCGGACTTTTTCCGGTGATTGCCCGGTGAATGGAGACCATGTCGGCGAGCGAAGCGGCCAGTTCGCCGAATTTGTAGGTTTCCCCGATGCAATCGGTCGCGTTCGTCATGGCGGCCAGCAGGGGAACCAATCCTTCTTTCCGGACTTTCACTTCATCTTCGAACAAATGAAACGGCTCCTTTTTCTTTTTGCGCGTGGACAGACCGTGCCTGAGCACGGCTGTGCTTTCCGGATATTCCGGGTGGACGGAAAGGATCCATGCCTTGAGCAGGCTCATCGACCCGTAGTATGCCAGCATCGGTTCCAGCCAGGGACTGTGGGGAACCGGCGGACGGAAGACACTCTCGGCCTGCCGGATCAATGCCGCCAGCGATTCGGCATTCCGGTAGGCGCTTCTTTTTGGAGACGGAACGTTCGCGCGCTCATAGGCGGCTTCCAGAAAACGACGGGCGGGTTCCTCCCTGGTCAGCCTCTGCAAACGGATCCAGGGATCGGGGAAAGCGGGCCCGCCTGTTTGAGGAATTCCGGTCATCCGGTTTTCCCTCCGTTCATCCACAATTTGTCCACAGGACGGACGAAAGATCGTCAACATCCCCGGTCAAATCCGAAGTTTTCCCCCATATTGTGGGGAAATTGTGGAAAAGGTATGTGGACGAACAACTTACCGTGGAGGAGGGACGTTCGCGAGTGCGGTGGGGACGGAACATCGGCATCCTTTGTCTGTTGCTGATCGCCGTGTGGGGATCTTTTCCGCATGAACGGACCGTGTCCACACAGTTGCAACCCAAAGAGCGGGACCTGGTTCTGATTCACGGATACAACAACCGGCATCGCTGGGGCATCGAATTTCTGGACACATTGGCCCGCCACTGGGGATCGGGAAGAATTTACCTCATCTATCTGAACGACTCCGACCGGATCTGGACCCGGAACATCGGCGGACGTACCTTGATCTGCATCGGTTCCGGCCGGGCGGGAGCGGGCAGCCAGTCGATTCATGAACAGGCGCAAATCGCCGCCCGCAAAATCGCGATTCTTCAGGAGCGGGGAGGATTGGATGACGTTTACCACGTGGTGGCGCACAGCATGGGGGGACTGACGGCGAGAGAACTGGCATGGATCCGTCCGGGTGAAATTGAAGGATTGGTGACGTTGGGCACTCCACATCAAGGAACCCCTCTTGCGGAAGAATTTGAATGGATCGGCATGTTTGCGGGAGACTCCGGAGCGCTCGCAGACATCCGTCCGGCCTCGGCGAAGCGGTTCAACCGCAAGTTCCCCGCCGAAAAAACGCCGCTCGCCCCCGGTGGGCGCATCTACACGATTTCCGGTGACGCCGATCATTGGGGAGACAGGGGGTGGCACGGGGAAGTGGCGGCGGGTTGGACGCTGCTCAGACTCAAGTACGGCAAGGACAGCGATGGCATTGTCATGGAGGGAGACGCCACTTTGCCCGGAGCGGTTCACGTGCGGAGATTTGATGATTTGGATCATCTGGAACTGATTCAGGATTCGAGGGTGGCGGAAACCATCGCGGAATTGCTGAATTAGAAGCGGTTTTCCACCAGTTATCCACAGGTTTCGGAAGTTATGCACAAGTACTTGTGGATAACTTGTTGAAAGCCGGGAATGTTTCACCCGGATGCTTGTCTTGACAGGCAGAATCGACATTGATACACTGTCTGGAAATCACGGCCGACAGAAAAGGGGATGGCTTCAGACATGTGGGACGAAAAGTTCGCCAAAGAAGGGTTGACTTTTGACGATGTGCTGCTGATTCCGAACAAATCGGAAGTGTTGCCCAGAGATGTGGACGTGCGGACCAAGCTTGCGGATTCCGTCGAGCTCAACATTCCTCTCCTGAGCGCCGGCATGGACACCGTCACCGAATCGGCCTTGGCCGTTGCTTTGGCCCGTCAGGGGGGCATCGGGGTCATTCACAAAAACATGAAGGTGGAGGAACAGGCCGAGGAAGTGGATCGCGTCAAACGGTCGGAAAGCGGGGTCATCACCAATCCGTTTTACCTTCATCCGGACGACCGCGTCCATGATGCCGAAGCACTGATGGCCAAGTATCGCATTTCGGGGGTGCCGATCGTCGACCGGGACCTGCGGCTGGTGGGAATCATTACCAACCGGGATCTCCGCTTTGTCAGCAATTATTCCATGCCTATTTCCGAAGTGATGACCAAGGAGAATCTCGTCACCGCTCCCGTCGGCACCACGCTCGAACAAGCGCAGGAAATTTTGCAGAAACACAAGATCGAAAAACTTCCGCTGGTGGATTCCCGTGGCGTTTTGAAGGGACTCATCACCATCAAGGACATTGAGAAAGCCGAGAAATTCCCGAATTCCGCCAAAGACCGCCAGGGGCGCCTGCTCGTGGCCGCCGCGGTCGGCGTGGCCAAGGACACGATGCGGCGCGTCGGGGCGCTGGTCGAAGCGGAAGTGGACATGATCGTCGTGGACACGGCTCACGGTCATTCCCGCGGCGTGTTGGAGACCGTTCACCAACTGCGCAAGGCGTATCCCGACCTGGTGATCGTCGCCGGCAACGTGGCCACCGGAGAAGGAACGAAAGACCTGATCGAGGCGGGGGCCAGCGTGGTCAAAGTGGGCATCGGTCCCGGCTCCATCTGCACCACCCGCGTGGTGGCGGGCATCGGGGTGCCGCAAGTCACCGCCATTTACGATTGCGCGAAAGTGGCCCGCCAATACGGAGTGCCGATCATTGCCGACGGCGGCATCCGGTATTCGGGCGACATCGTCAAAGCGATCGCGGCCGGGGCGAGCGCCGTCATGCTGGGAAGTCTGTTTGCCGGAACCGAAGAGGCGCCGGGAGACACGGAAATCTTCCAGGGACGTCGCTTCAAGGTGTACCGCGGCATGGGCTCGATCGGCGCCATGCAGGCCGGCAGCAAGGACCGCTACTTCCAGGAAAACGAACAGAAACTGGTTCCGGAAGGCATCGAAGGACGCGTTCCGTACAAAGGACCGCTGGCGGACATCGTGTACCAGTTGGTCGGCGGCCTGCGGGCCGGCATGGGGTATGTCGGTGCCGAAACGATTCCGGATTTGCAGGAGAACACCCGGTTCATTCGGATCACGGCGGCTTCCCTGCGCGAAAGCCATCCGCATGACGTGCAAATCACCAAGGAAGCCCCCAACTATCACCTGTGATTTTCGTCAAAATGCCCGGATTCCCGTAGGGATCCGGGCGTTTCTTTTTCCTCCCGCGCGTGTGAACAACCGGGCAATTCTTGAATCGGCGGATTCCTTTTTCCAACAACCTTATATAAACTGGAAGATGCGTGGAGGAAGAAGAGGCCTTTCGGCATCCTGTGTACCCCTGAATCCCTGACGAACGATGAAAAGTCCGCGTGATCAGGTCTTTGGGGATCGGAGACCAAGCAACGTCACGTTCATCAAAGAAAAAACGGGGAATGACCGAACGATGAAAAGTGCAACCACATGGACAGCGAAACTGTTGGTTCTGTTCGCAATTGCATTCGGATGGCCGTTTCAGGCATTTGCCGCGGCCGGTGACGGACCGCAGGTCCAGGCCAAATCTTGGGTTCTCATGGATTTTGAAAGCGGTGTGGTTCTGAGAGGGGAAAACGAAAATGAACGCAGACCTCCGGCCAGCATGACGAAAATGATGACCGCTCTGGTCGTGCGGGACAAGATTGCGGCCGGGGAGCTTTCCTGGGAAGAAGAAGCGACCGTTTCCGCCCGGGCGGCCGCGATCGAAGAAGCGCAGCTCTTTTTGAAAACCGGTGAACGCCGCACCGTGAGAGATCTGTTCATCGCCATGCTGGTGTATTCCGCCAACGATGCCACGGTGGTGTTGGCCGAGCACGTGGCCGGGTCGGAAGAGGAATTCGTCGGGCTGATGAATCAAAAAGCGCAAGAGCTGGGGATGAAAAACACGTTTTTCCGGAATGTGACCGGACTGGACATGCACCTGTATCCGGATCCTCCCGACGTTGAGGGTCAGCACGTCATGTCCGCCAAGGATTCCGCCATCCTGGCCAGGCATTTGATGAAAACGTATCCGGACGTGCTGGAAGTGACGGCGATGAGCTCCTACACCTTCCAGGAAGGGACCGGCCGGCGGAAAGTGACCAACTGGAACCTGATGTTGCCGGGATTTGCTCACTTTTACGAAGGGGTGGACGGGGTCAAAACCGGTCACACCAATGCCGCCGGTTACTGTTTCACCGGAACCGCGAAACAGGGCGACATGCGCTTGGTGACCGTGGTGATGGGAACCGCCTCGCAATCCCGACGCTTCACCGAAACGGCGAAAATCCTCGACTATGCGTTTGAACGTTACTCGATGACCGATGTGTTCCAAAAAGACAAGACGGTTCCCGGAGCGGAATTCAAACCGCTTCCCAACGGAGTGGAGCGGTCGGTCCCGGTGACCGCCGGTGAAAACTTGCGCATGGCCATGAGCGAAGAGGACAAAGAGCGCATGAAACCCCTGATCCGTTGGAAAGAAGGAGTCCAGGCTCCCATCCGGAAAGGGGATGTGCTCGGGGAAGTGGGATTGACCTTGGACGGACAACCCGTCGAGGGCCTGAAGCCGGTTCCGCTCGTGGCTGCCGCCGATGTGGAGGAAGCCAGCTGGATCCGCCTGTTTTTCCGGAGTATCGGCGATGAAGTGAAGAGTTGGTTTGAGTGAATGGCGGGCATCCGGCTTATGCTAAAATGAAAAAGTGTTTCCCATTGGCATACCCGGCTTCATCAGTTGTCAATCGGAAACCATTCCGATACAATGAGTCGTAGATTCTGCCGGGACGGATTCCTGCTTTACGTCAGAATGGTCCGGCATCCGACACAGGAGGCATCAATCGATGAGCGAAATTCGTAAAGTTGGCACCGACCGTGTGAAACGCGGCATGGCTGAAATGCAAAAAGGCGGCGTCATCATGGACGTCGTCAACGCCGAACAGGCAAAAATCGCCGAAGCGGCGGGCGCCGTGGCGGTCATGGCGCTCGAACGGGTTCCGGCCGACATTCGCGCGGCGGGCGGCGTGGCCCGGATGGCAGACCCGCGGGTGATCGAAGAAGTGATGAACGCCGTCTCCATCCCGGTCATGGCCAAGGCGCGGATCGGTCATTTTGTGGAAGCCAAACTGCTGGAAGCCCTCGGTGTGGACTATATCGATGAAAGCGAAGTGCTCACGCCGGCCGATGACATGTTCCACATCGACAAGAAAGCGTTCACCGTTCCGTTCGTGTGCGGTGCGCGTGATCTCGGCGAGGCACTGCGCCGGATCGGCGAAGGCGCTTCGATGATCCGGACCAAAGGCGAGCCGGGAACCGGAAACATCGTTGAAGCCGTGCGCCACATGCGCATGATGCAAAGCCAGATTCGCAAAGTGCAATCCATGTCCCGCGACGAGCTGATGTATGAAGCCAAGCAACTCGGCGCTCCGTACGAACTGCTCCTGCAAGTGCACGAAACGGGCAAACTTCCGGTGGTGAACTTTGCCGCCGGCGGCGTGGCCACCCCGGCCGACGCGGCGCTCATGATGCACTTGGGTGCGGACGGCGTGTTTGTCGGTTCCGGCATCTTCAAGTCCGAGAATCCGGAAAAATACGCCCGGGCCATTGTGGAAGCCACCACGTATTATGAAGACTTCGAGCGGATCGCCCATCTGTCCAAAGGACTGGGCGGCGCCATGCACGGCATCGAGATCTCCAAACTGCGCGCCGAAGAACGGATGCAAGAGCGCGGCTGGTGACAGGGAGGACGATCGTCATGAACATCGGCGTGTTGGCGCTGCAAGGAGCCGTCCGGGAACACATCCGGTCGCTGGAGGCGGCCGGTGCCCGGGCGGTGGCCGTGAAAAATCCCGGGGAACTTCAGGATCTGGACGGTCTCGTCATCCCCGGCGGGGAGTCCACCACCATCGGAAAATTGATGGACAAGTACGGCCTGACCGAACCGATTCGCAAGATGCATGAGGAAGGAAAGCCCATCTTCGGCACCTGCGCGGGGCTGATCCTGATCGCGAAAAAAGTGGAAGGTCGGGACGAGCCGCACCTGGGGTTGATGGACATCGCCGTCAAGCGGAACGCTTTCGGCCGTCAGCGGGAATCCTTTGAAGCGGATCTCGTCGTCAAAGGAGTCGCCGACCGGTACACCGCCGTGTTCATCCGGGCTCCGTACATCGAATCCGTCGGCGACGGGGTCGAGGTCTTGGCGGAAGTGGACGGAAAAATCGTCGCCGCCCGCCAGGGAACCCTGCTGGGGGCCGCATTCCATCCGGAACTGACCGACGATGTCCGATTCCACGCGTTGTTTGTGAACATGGTGCGCGAATCGATGCTTGCAAAATCGGAAAGATAAGCATATAATTTCTCGTAATCTGATACCGAAAACGCTGGGAAGAGGCCAGTAGACGCCGTGTCCGGTTCAGAGAGGCGGTGGCAGGTGCGAACCGTTCCGGACCGGCGTGCGAATCCACCTCGGAGCGGCGCGTGAAAGCCTGTCTTACGGCCCAAACGCGGACGGTGACGAGCCGTTATCTTCAAAGAGCGGACCTGCCGAAGGGGTGTGCTTCGGGCGGGTCAACAAGGGTGGCAACGCGGAACCTTCCGTCCCTTTGGGGATGGAAGGTTTTTGTTTTCAGCGTTTTTTGCGATCAACCGGGAGGTGTACACAGATGTTGGACGTGAAGGTGCTTCGTGCCGATTTGGAAGCGGTGAGACGGAGACTCGCGACGAGGGGCGGAGAGGCGGATCCCCTCGCCCGATGGGAAGAGTTGGACGTCCGCCGGCGGGAGCTGATCCGTCAGACGGAAGAGCTGAAAAACCGGCGCAACGTGGTATCGAAAGAGATTGCGGAAAAGAAAAAGCGAAAAGAAGATGCGGAATCGCTCATCCTGGAGATGCGCGAAGTGGGGGAACGGATCAAATCCCTGGACGAGGAACTGCGCGGCGTGGACGAGCAGGTGGAACAGCTGCTGCTCACCGTGCCCAACTTGCCGCATGAAAGCGTACCCGTGGGCGCATCGGAGGAAGACAATGTCGAAGTGCGCCGGTGGGGAGAGCCCGTCCGTCCCGCACATGCGAAAAATCACTGGGAAATCGCGGAAGAGCTGGGCATCCTCGATTTTGAACGGGCCGCCAAAGTGGCGGGCGCGCGCTTCGTGTTCTACAAGGGAGCCGGTGCCCGGTTGGAGCGGGCGCTCATCAACTTCATGCTGGACCTGCACACCGGGGAACACGGGTACACGGAAATGATTCCGCCGTTCATCGTGAACCGGAAGGCGATGACGGGAACGGGGCAGTTGCCCAAGTTTGAGGAAGACACCTTCAAACTGGAAGGCGCCGACTGGTTCCTGGTGCCGACCTCGGAAGTCCCGCTGACCAATTATCATGCGGATGAAATTCTGGCCGCGGAAGACTTGCCGAAGTATTACACCGCATACAGCGGCTGTTTCCGCTCCGAAGCCGGATCCGCCGGTCGCGACACCCGCGGCCTGATCCGCCTGCACCAGTTCAACAAGGTGGAAATGGTGAAGATCACCTTGCCGGAACAATCGTATGATGAACTGGAGAAAATGACGGCCAACGCCGAGCGGGTCCTGCAGCTGCTGGGCCTGCCGTACCGGGTGCAGCTGCTGTGCACCGGTGACATGGGCTTCAGCGCGGCGAAGACCTACGATCTGGAAGTCTGGCTCCCCGGCGCCAACACGTATCGCGAGATTTCGTCCTGCAGCAACTGTGAAGACTTCCAGGCCCGTCGGGCGGGAATCCGCTTCCGTCGCCATCCCAAAGCCAAACCGGAATTCGCGCATACCCTGAACGGCTCCGGATTGGCCGTGGGCCGCACGGTGGCCGCCATTCTGGAAAACGGATTGCAGGAAGACGGCAGCGTCCGCATTCCGGACGTGCTGGTTCCCTACATGGGAGGCATGACGGAGATCCGGAAAGCTTGACCCTCATCGGGATGCATTCCCGGAGGTGTCCCGGGGCCGATTTCCCGTGTTCGTCGTGGAAGCGGGAAGCGGCATCCGGCATCGGGGCTTGAGAACCCGGGGAAGATTCCCCGGGTTTTTTGTTTGCCGTGGTAAAATAGAAAAAAAAGAATCCGGACACTTGTCTGTGCCGGATTCCATCCCGTTTTCTTTCACTTGTAGTTGATTTCGGAAATTTTCCATCCCTTGTCCGTATGTTGAACCGTGGTGGTCACTTCGACCCTGGATTGGCCTTCCCAGTAGATCACGCCCGAAATCCACACCTTTTTGTTGTCTTTCGACCAGCTGAGCCGCACGTCTTTGACATATGGAGCCGAATAGTCGATGATGTGCCCCATCAGACTGTCGGCGTGATCGATCCAGTTGTTTCCGTCCTGTTGCCCGGCCGTTTTGATGAAGGTTTCGATCCATTCCGGCGAGAACCAGGGCTCCAGGGTGGTTCGCACCTTTTTGACGGGAATCGGGCTTTCGGTGCGCAGCAGCTCCTGCGCGCTGTACGCTTTTTTGACGAGCGTGAGGACTTCCTGCTTGCTCAGACGCGCCGGCTGGTCGTTTTGGGGGGTGCCGCCGTCGGAAGGGGCTTGATTCTCCGGAGTCTGATTCGGTTGTTGCGAGGCGGAGGAATCGGCGGGAGGCGTTTCCCGAACCGATTCCTGTCCGGCCGGGGTTTCCTTGACGGAAGTGCCGGAATTGCCGGCCGCGGAGCCGGTGCAACCGGCGAGAGCGAGTGCCGCGGCCACCAGGCCGGTCGTGACCCGAAGGAGATTCATCCTGATCACTCCTTGAAACATGCGAAATCGCGGAAACCATCATGCCGCTTGAGTCTCATTGTACAGAATTCCCCCGTGACCAAGGTTTCAAAAGGGTAAACGGGCGGGGAAAGGAGGGCGGGAATGAAGCGGCGATGTTGCTGGGTGTGGCTGCTGCTGTTGTCCGTGTTGGTTCAGGGATGTGACCTGTCGGTGTTTCCCGCCGACTTGTTGGCCAGGCCGGAGAAACCGGATGTCGGGAGGATCACCGCCGAGATGCTGCCTTCCGGAGCCCGGCTCATGGTCCCCGCACAGTTTGAAGACGCGGGTGCGGTCAACCAGGTGGATATGGACGGGGACGGGCGGGACGAGTTGGTGATGGTGACCGGCTGGAAGGACGACCTCGGCATCCGGTTGCTGGTGCAAACACGCGTCGGCAAGGAGTGGAAAACGGCGGCCGAAGCGGAGCAGCCCGCACATGATCTGGTGGATGCGCTGGCTTTTCGGGACGTGACCGGCGACGGCCGGCCGGAGATCATCCTCGGAACCGGGACGGAACCCGTCGGGGAGATCAGCGGCGAGCTGCCGACTCCCAAGACGGTGTCCGTCTACACGTACCGAAGCGGTCGGCTGGATCTTTTGTGGAGCGGGGAGTACAACGACCGATTTGCGGCGACGGATTTCGGCGGGGATTCGCGCGCCGAGATTGTCCGGTTTGTCCGGGAACATTCGGGAGACAGATTCTTTCTTCATGCCTTTCTGACGGTTTGCGGACCGAACGGATGCGAATCGCGGGGAACGGTGACGTTCAGTGGTCTGACCTGCGAAACGATGATGTTGCCGGTGAACCGGGTGAAACATCTCCTCGTCGGACGGGCGGATCCCCACGGAAAAGGATTGTATGTCGATGTGAGCGTGGGTGCCGGAAGCTTCTACACGGAACTTCTTGCGTACGACGGTCGTCAATTTCAACGGGTGCTCACCGGGGCCGACCGGAAACGGGGGTGCAGATGGACCTTGTTTCCGTCCGTGGAACTGGAAACGCGGGATACGGACGGAAACGGATATCCGGAGATCCCGTCCACCGTTCAAAACGAAAACGTCCGGGTGCTTTCGGAAGCCGGTCCGAGACTGATTTCTTATTTTGAACGGAGAGGAACCACCGGTTGGCTGCGGGTGCGTCAGGAGTACGAGTGGAGAGACGGAGAAAGTGGAAGGCTGTTTATGTTCCGGTTCCCTTCTTCCTGGTTGGAGGGAGTGACCCTGGAAGAAACCGAGGACCGTGTCCGGTTCGACTATGTGGATGCTTCCGGAAACCGGTCGATGCTTCTTTTGATTCACAGAGGCGATCGTGAACACGGCGAAACGCCGAACGGAAAAACGGTGTGGATCCGCCGGTCCGGAACCGCTTTGAAGGCCGTGATTCCGGAAAGAGACCCCGATTTGCCGGAAGGTGCCCGGAAGCGCTACGAGAAGATGCGAATCGGAGAAGAAGAGCTTCTCCGCTTGATCCGGCCGGGCCATGGGCAGGAGGTGGGGCATGGTGCCGATCAAGGTGTTGATACTTGAAGATGAAGAGGGCATCCGCCGGTTTGTGCGGATTCACCTGGAACGTCAGGGGATGACGGTGATCGAAGCGATCACGGGCGAAGAAGCGTTGGAAAAATACCGGGAACATCCCGATGTGCGGGTGGCCGTGGTGGATGTGATGCTCCCCGGCATGGACGGATTCGAAGTGTGCCGGGAGCTGCGCCGGCAAGACGAGGAATTGGGCATCATCATCCTGACGGCCAAAAAACAGGATCGCGACAAGCTGACCGGATTCGATTCCGGAGCGGATGACTATGTTTCCAAGCCGTTCAGTCCCCAGGAACTGGCCGCGCGGATCGAAGTGCTGGCGAGGCGCGTGAGAAAAGGACCCGTCAAGGACGGAGAGATTCACTTGGGACCGTTCACCCTGGATTTGCGCCGGCGGGTGGTGCTGAAGCACCGACAACCGGTGGCGCTTTCCCCCAAGGAGTATGAGATCGTCAAATTGCTGATGGAAAAGTCAGGGACGGCCGTCAGCCGCGATGAAATCCTGGAGAAAGTTTGGGGAAAATATTTCACCGGAGATCTGAAAACGGTGGACATCCATATTGCCCGCATCCGCAAGAAGATGGAGGAAACCCCCTCCGCCCCCCGCTTCATTGAAACGGTCAGGGGATACGGATACCTGTGGAGAAAGGACCCGACATGAAGAGCAGTCTCAAGAACCGGATGACGGTTCACTTCGGCCTGCTGGCGGTGGCGGCGGTCATGGTGCTGGAGGGCCTGTTTCTGATCGGACTGTGGCGTTCCTGGTATGAAAACGCGGAAGAATTGACGGTTCGGCAGGCCATGCTCGCTTCCGCCCATTACCGGCGGATGGCCGCCGGTTCCCTTCCCGAACTGGCCCAGCAGGTGCTCGAAGAGACGAGACCCGAGAACCCGTTCGATGTGCAGGTGATCGATCTCAAGGGGCGGGTCGTCACCGATTCCTGGGGGATGCCCTCGGCGGAACCGGTGCTCACACCGGACGTCCGGGACGCTTTGAACGGGGAAACGGGCATCTGGCGCGGTGAAAGGAAAGACGGAGAAGAAGTGCTGGCGGTCTCCTTGCCTGTCACGATCAGGGAGCGGCCGGCGGGCGTGCTTCGCCATGTCACCTCCACCCGGTATCTGGATCAGGCGTTTTCCCGGATTGCGATCATCTCCCTGACCGTTTCCTGTGCCGTGATTTTGCTGGCCATGATCGTCAGCCGCGTGATTGCTGCCCGGATTGTCCGCCCGATCGAAGAATTGACCCGGGTGGCGGGCGAAATTTCTTCCGGCAATTTCGAGGCCAGAGCCAAACCGGTACGCGGCGATGAAATCGGCGTGCTGGCGGAGACGATGAACCGGATGGCCAAAGAACTCGCCAACATGGAGAAGATGAAAAATGAATTCATCTCCTCCGTGTCCCATGAACTCAGGACACCGCTCACCGTGCTCAAGGGGTGGGGAGAAACATTCCGGCTGGGGCAGCTGTCCAGGGAAGATGAATCTTTCGGTTTGGCGGTCATGCAAAAAGAGACGGAGCGGCTGATCCGTCTGGTGGAGGACCTGCTCGATTTTTCCAAGTACCAGTCCGGTCAGATGGATGTGCAAATGGAACCGTTTGATCTGTCCGCGCTGGTGGAGGAGACGGTGATGGCCTTCAGGCGCCTGTGTGAGCGCAAAGGAATCCGGCTGTCCCGGGCAACGGACGGACCCCTGATGCTCACGGGGGACCGGAGCCGGATCAAACAGGTGTTGATCAATCTGTTGGACAACAGTGTCAAGTTCACGCCGGAAGGCGGAAGGATTTCCGTGAAAGCCTGGCGATCCTCAGGCGGGGAGATTTGTTTCTCCGTGTCCGACACCGGGATCGGCATTCCCGCCGGGGAATTGGACCGGGTCATGGACAAATTTTACAAAGGCAATTCCGGTCGTGGAGGAAGCGGATTGGGATTGGCCATCTGCAAGGAAATCATCCGGCTGCACGGGGGACGGATGGAAGTGGAGAGCAAGGAAGGAGAAGGGACCACGTTCACGGTGATGTTGCCGGCAGAACCGGAAGGAACTTGACGGGGAATCCGTCCCTTGCCGGGGCATCCCGCAAGGAGGAGATCGATCGGGAGCCCCCGGGCTCCGGAAAGCGGCGCCTCACGGGAAGGATTCCCCTCTGCTTCGCGGATCATCTTCTTGACAAGTCAAATATTTTTTGTATAATGAAAAGGTGGTGTGTTCTTTTTATCGTGGAGAGGTGGTCGAGTGGTTTAAGGCAGCGGTCTTGAAAACCGCCGAGGGTTCACGCCCTCCGTGGGTTCGAATCCCACCCTCTCCGCCAAATGCACAAGGGCTTTTGAAGCCGTCCGGTTTCCGGGCGGTTTCTTTTTTTTCATCTAGGAGGATGAAAAAATGCCGCCCCGATCGGCGGCGGACGATTTCGGACCGACAGGCCGGCAGTGGAAACTCCCCGTCATCAGGCGCGCATGAACTCCGGAAAGAGATTGGACAGCACGATGACGATGATCTCCACCCCCACAAACACAGCGGTCCAGAAAAGGGCTTTGCGAGACGGCGGCGGGCCATCCCGCAGCACTTGGATCCCGAGCGGAATCAATGCGATGCAGGCTGGTCTCGGCGCCGTGGCGGGCATCATCAAGCTTGCACCATGCCGCTACCGGTGTTTCATCCGCTTGCCCCAGCGGGCCAGCGCCTTCAGCGCGGGGATCAGTTCCTGACCTTCCGGGGTCAGCGAATATTCGACGCGGGGCGGGATTTCGGCATATTCCCGTCGGCGGACGATCCCGGACGCCTCCAACTCCTTGAGAGACTGGGACAGCATCATGTGGGTGATGCCGTCGATGCTTCGCTTCAGTTCGTTGTACCGCATGGTTCCGTGTTGACTGAGCGCCCAGATGATCGGCAACCGCCACTTCCCGCCGATCAGGTTGAGCGCATGGGTCAGCGGACAGTTGTCAAACCGGTTTTTGTAATACGCCTGTTCGTTCATCGACGCTTCCCTGCCTCCGTCCGGGCGAGGCACTCAGAAAAAACTGCGTACTTCATCACCCGTTGTCTTCTTGGTACCATGATAGCAAAACGGGGCAAGAGGCCGGCCTGGTTGTTCCCGAAATCCGTGGAAGGGATGAGGGGCATGGACATTCAATTCGAAGTGATTCCGCAAGAACGGATCCACGTCGTCAAGAACTTGTGCAATGAACTGATGGCGTACCAACAATCAAAAGCCCGCATCCATCCGGAGTGGTTTGACGGGATGCGGTTTGAAACGAGATTGGTCCCGTCCGTCGAGAATGCCAAAGCCAATCATCTGGTCGTGGCCATGGACGGGGGAGAAGCGGTAGGTTATGCGTACAGCAACATTTCCTCCAAGTACGTCTACAGCAACAGCTTCGCCACATTGGATTGCGACGCCTTTTTTGATTTCGATTCCGTGAAAGGCGAAGACGTGGGCTGTCTTTCCCAGTTTTTCATCAAGGAAGCGTATCGCAACCGGGGCATCGGCTCCGAGCTGTTTCGCCGGGCCGTGGAGTGGTTGCGTTCGTTTGATTCCGTCGAGGACGTGTTTATCTTTGTCTCCAACGGCAACGATGATGCATTGCGGTTCTACCTTCGGAAAGGATTCAGGATCAGCCATGAGATCCTCGACGGGTTCATCACGGTGCTCAGGAACCGTGCCGGCGACGCGGCGAGCTGAACATGACCGGGGACACGGCGCTTTTTTGTTTCCCGTTCAGGTCGTGACTCTTTTTTTCTTTTTCCACGGTTTCAGGTAGGAAATGATGAAGATGAACGTGGTGACCGCCACCTGAAAGAAGACGGCAACCTGCCGGATCTCATGATTCCGCAGAAAGTCGGGATTGTGCAAAGCCATTTCTTGTTGGGTTTCCAAGAGGTGCATGTTCTCCATCATCAGGTTGTCGACAATGAAAATGCCGACCACCGTTTGAACCAGATAGAGAACAAATTTGACCCCGACCCAGCGGTGCTTGAAAAATCCCCACTTGGTGAAAAACCCGTAGATGAACCCCACCAAGAGTGTGCCGGCCGCTCCCCAGCGGATCACGTGGTCACTGATCAAGACAATGTGTTTGTACGCCGGATAGGACGCATCATACCGGCTGAAATCAACGTGCAGATTGATGGCCAAAGAGCTGAGGATTCCGCCGAAAAAGACGACGACCAGGAAGACGTGCACGATTTTCAACCATCTCAAACCATTCGGACCCAATGTTTTCATCATCATTCCCCCATTCGTTTCGTTGGTGTCGAAGCTGCGGATATCCCCATGCTACCAATCGGATGTTGTGAACCTTTGACGCGGAATTGCGGATCCGTTGATGAAGGCTTCATCCGTTTACCGATTGTTTACCTTTTCCGGGTTTGAGCCGGCTATCATGAAGTTGTACCGGTTGCAATGGAGGGGGATTCAACGGATGAAGAAGTTCCTGGGCGCTCTTGCTGTTCTCCTGATGGCGTTTGTGTTGTCGGTGCAACCCGCGTTTGCGGCCACGTTCATCACCGGCAAAGCGGTGGTGACCGATGTGCACGTCACCAAGACCTTCTATGCCAAAGCCGGAGTGATTTACTTGCAAAACCGGAACATCGCTGACCGCGAGTACATCGACATCCGGATTGAACTGTACAAGGAAGACGGAACCTTGGTGCAGGATCGCGTGGGGAATGTCTACGACTTTGTTTCCCGGCAAGACAACCCGTACACCGTTCCCGAAGACGGGAAGTACTACTTCAAGCTGGTGAACGATACGCCGGGGAGCCACTGGTACACGCATTACAAAGTGACCGATCACTCCAATTTCTGGGACTGATGGCGTTGGAATGGAAATGAGGGCATGATGCCGGTTGTTCCGGTCTGCTTCCAGGGGAGAGCAAACCGGAGGCCGGCGTCTTTTTTTGATTCCGCTCATGAACACTCTCCGCCCGCTTTTCGCATAAAAATGATACAGACATTCGCCCTGGGCGTCCGCTCGGGGGAAAGGTGGAATGGCGCATGTGTGGAATCGTCGGGTGGGTGGATTTTCAGCGGGATTTGAGCAATGAAGCCGCGGTGCTCGCCGAAATGAACGCCCTTCTTGCCGCGAGGGGGCCGGACGCGGAAGGGACGTGGGTGGCCCGAAACGTGGCATTGGGGCATCGCAGACTGGCGGTGATCGATCCGGAGAACGGAGCTCAGCCGATGGTGAAGCGGGCGGGAGAGCAAACATGGGTGATCACCTACAACGGGGAACTGTACAACATGCCGGAACTCCGCCTGAAACTTCGCTCTCTCGGGCATGAATTCGACACCCGTTCCGACACCGAGCTCATTCTGGGAGCTTACGCGGAATGGGGAAAGGCTTGTCCGGAACACCTGAACGGCATTTTTGCGTTTGCGGTCTGGGATGAAGGAAGGCAATCCCTGTTTCTGGCCCGGGACCGGATCGGCGTGAAGCCGCTGTTTTATGCACAGGTCGGCAGCTCGTTCCTGTTTGCTTCGGAGATCAAGGCTCTTCTGGCTCATCCCTTGATTCAACCGGAGGTCGATGATGAAGGCATCGCCGAACTGCTGGCCATCGGACCCGCACGTACTCCCGGGCAAGCGGTTTTCAAGGGCATCCGGGAACTGAAACCCGGGCATGCCATGACGGTCAGCCGTGACGGAATCCGCACCTGGGCCTACTGGGAACTGGAAAGCCGTCATCATACGGACGATTTTGACACCACCGTACAGCGGGTGCGTGAGCTGTTGCAGGATGCGGTAAGGCGCCAGCTGGTGTCCGATGTGCCGATCGGTACCATGCTCTCCGGAGGCCTTGATTCCAGTGCGATTTCGGCGTTTGCCGCCCGGGTGTTTCGCGAAGAGGAACGGGGTCCGCTTCGGACGTTTTCGGTGGATTACCTGGATAATGACAAATATTTCACGGTCAACGAATTTCAGCCCAATCCCGACAGCCCCTGGATCGAGATCATGAGCCGGAAGATCGGTTCCCATCACACGACGGTGGTGATCGACCATCGCGAACTGATCGGCCATCTCGGCAAGGCCATGGAAGCGAGGGATTTGCCGGGAATGGCCGACATCGACGCTTCGCTCCTGCTGTTTTGCCGGGAAATCAAACGGGATCTGACCGTTGTGCTTTCCGGAGAGTGTGCCGATGAACTGTTCGGAGGATACCCCTGGTTTCATCGGGAGGAATTGGTGAACGCGGACACGTTTCCCTGGGCACGCTTGGTCGGGGAACGGATTCCGTTCATTTCCCCCGATGTCGCCCGCCGCATCAAACCGCTGGAATACGTGGAGGCACGCTATCAGGAAGCGCTGGCCGAGGTGCCGCGTCTGTCGGAAGAGAGTGCGATCGATGCCCGGATGCGCGAAATGTTCTGGCTCAACCTCACTCGCTGGATGCCGGTGCTGTTGGATCGCAAAGACCGGATGAGCATGGCCTACGGATTGGAAGTGCGCGTTCCTTTCTGTGATCATCACCTGGTGGAGTACGTGTGGAACGTGCCGTGGAGCATGAAGTGTGCGGGTCAGCGCGAAAAGGGGTTGCTCCGGGAAGCCATGAAGGGAATCCTGCCGGATGAAATCGTGCAACGCAAGAAAAGCCCGTACCCGAAGACGCATCATCCCGAGTACCTGGCCACCATGCAGAAAGAAGTGCTGCGCCTGACGGAAGATGCCAACGCTCCCGTCTTCCAATTGCTGGACCGGAAAGCCGTCCGCTCCTTCGTCGAACAGGATTTGTCGCGCAAGCATTTCCCCTGGTTCGGCCAGCTGATGAACGTTCCGGCACTGTTGGCTTACTGGCTGAAGCTCAATGATTGGTTGATCCGTTACCGGGTCAGCATTCGGTGAAGAAATTCCACCGTCATCAAGACGGCCGGCGGATCGGGCGAACCGACCGGGATTCTGCCGGATGTCCCCGGGGTCGCCGGCCGCTTCTTCGTTCGCTTCATCGCCTGAAAAGATCTTGATGAATGTCCGGAACATGGGTACAATAGGGATGAAACATAGCCATATGCGCCCGTAGCTCAGCAGGACAGAGCAGCGGTTTCCTAAACCGCGTGTCGGAGGTTCGAGTCCTCCCGGGCGCGCCAATCCAGGAATGAAGTATTGAATGTGATCCCGGATCCTTTGACCGCTAACCGCCTGGCAGGAAGGCGGGTTTTTTTATGGAAACAATGGAAGCATCGGATGGCGTCCGAAATCGTTCCGCCATGCAGGACGAATACCGAAGGACCCTTCATTCGAACTCTTGCAAGAGGAGTCGGTGCCGATGCAAGCCGGACGTCCCCTCTCACCGCTTGTCGCTTTTTTGAAAGGGTTCAAACCCGCGTTGCTGGAAGTGCCGAACGGGGAATTCGCCTCTGACGTCGTACGCTTGTTGGGGAACGGGTATCCGTATGTCAGTGAACGGATGATTGATTTGTTGGGAGGTCGCCGATTCTTTCTTTATTTTCAAAACGAGGCCGAATGCATCCGGTTCCGGACGGCGTTCGCCGAAGAAGACAAGGACCGGGGATTGGGACTTGCCCTGGGATTCCCGCCGAAAGCCGTTGATTGGTTCGTCAGGATGCAGACGGCGAAGAGAAGCGGAAACCTGGAACAATACCGGCAAATGAAGGATCGGAAAATCGGCATGGGGTATTGCGGATGCCTGTTTGTTTGTGATGTCGGGGATTTCCTGGAAAACGCACGGTGGCTGCTGGATACGTATCCGTATCGGGAAGCGAAGGAAGCCGGGATGTATGTAAGGACCTGGAGCCACGCATGCGGGTGCCGGTCGACGACAGACGGAAACTGACGGCTTTTCAGGAATTCGTCCGGGAACAAGTCACGGGCATGTCCGGACACCGACAACATCAAGCAACCGGCCGGTAACGGCGGTTGTTTTTTGTTGGCCGCGGAACTTCATGAGGTTTCTCCGAATATCTCCTGATCCGGAAAAACAAGGATGCTTCCACCCTCTTTTTTTCGGACGGAAATCTGAATTGACGGAATCGATGGAATAATTCGTATATTTATCGCTTCAATGCGGATTTCAAATTATGCCGGATGTGTCGGAGGGAACGAGACAAAGGGTTGGTTCCGTCGGAACGGTTTCGGACCATCATCACCCGGTCTTCCCGACCGTCTCCCTTGACAGCGGGAGATGCCCTCTTTCCCTTGGATGTGCCGTCGGATTGTTTGCGAATAAACGCAAAACCATCGGGACAACGTCGGAATTTCATCGGGAACCGGCGATGTTCCGCGAACATTCATGGGGGATCCCGGGGAATCACACGCGAACAGACATCATTAAATTTTTTGTTTCATGGGCGGAAGTTTCATGTGAATTGCCGGTGTGGTGACGGGGGGATTTGTCGTCATGGTCCTCTTCTTTCATTTTCTCCGGATTTTCCATTAGAATGAATGGGACCATGTCGGAGTATGCGGAAAGGAACCTGCGCCATGAGGCATGAGAAAGTGGAGCGGATTTACCGGGCGGCGGTCGAGGTGTTTGCGGAATGCGGTTTTGAGCAAGCCCGGATGGATCAAATCGCCCGATTGGCGGGTGTGGCAAAGGGAACGATTTATTATCATTTTGAGAGCAAGGAAGAATTGTTCGCCGGGTTGATGAACGACGGCATGAACCGGTTGATGGAAGCCGTCCGGCAGAGCGTGGAAAGCCGGGAGACGGCGGTTGAACAGATGAGGGGACTGATGGAGGCTCATCTTCGATTCTTCATCAGGAACGGAAAACTGGCGAAACTGGTGCTCGGGGAAGTGTTCGGCGGATTGGAGCGGCAACGGCTGTTCCGCGCGAAAATCCGGGAGTACACGGAATTGATCGAACAGGTTCTGCGAAGGGGACAACGATCCGGGGAATTCACGGTGGAGCGCCCGGTCGAGACGGCAAGCGGGATTTTCGGCGCGCTCAGTGTTTTGGCGCTTCAAAAACTGTTCAGCCTGGACGATGATCCGGCCACCGGGGCGGAACGGGAAATTCCCGTCATGGTGGAATCGATGCAGGCCATGATCTTGAGCGGCATCCGCAAGACCGGGAATTGACGGCAACCCCTGATCATTCGACGGACAGGCAGAGGTCCCCCCGGCTTCCCGGGGGCTTTTCTTCCGGTTGTAAACCGTAATATTTCCGATTTACATGTATTGCCCATCAATATATAATAACTTCGGAATCAGGATTCTCGTGCGTTTCCCCGGAGGGATCATAAATGATCAAATGGTGGAAGATCGGGGTTGTTTTGAATTTGATGTGGGCCCTGCTCATGACCGGTTGTCAGGAACCGGCTCATGAGAAGCCGTCCGGAAAAACCCGGGTGGTGGCCAGCATCTACCCCTTGGAATACTTCGCGAAGATGATCGGCGGCGAACACGTCGAAGTGACCGCTTTGGTGCCGCCGGGCGTCGAACCGCACGATTTTGAGCTTTCTCCCCGCGACATGATGATGTTGGGCGATGCGGACGTGTTCGTGTACAACGGGGCGGGAATGGAGGCATGGGCCGAAAAGGCACTGTCATCCGCCGGCGACGACACGGTGGTGGTGGAGGCCACGAAAGGGATTCCGCTCCTTCATCCGAAAGGATCCGACGACGGTCACGATCATGACGGAGAGGCACATGATCGTGAAAGCGGTGCGGATCCGCATGTCTGGCTGGATCCCGTCCGCGCCAAGGAGATGGCGGGCCGGATCCGCGACGGCTTGATCCGTGCGGATGCCCCGCATCGGAATGACTACGAACAGAACTTCGCGGAACTGGCCCGGCGCCTCGATGAATTGCACGCGCGGTATCTGGACATGACAAAGAAAGCACCGCGCAAAGAGTTTTTGGTGTCCCATGCCGCTTTCTCCTATCTGGCGGACCGGTATGGCCTGAAGCAGATCGCCGTGTCGGGGGTTTCTCCGTCCGACGAACCGGGTCCGAGAGAGCTGGCCGACATCGTGGAGACGGCAAGGCGTCTCGGAGTCAAGGCGGTCCTGTTTGAAACGCTGGTCAGCGGAAAGGTGGCGGAGACCGTGCGCCGGGAGCTGGGAGCGGAAGCGCTGGTGCTCAATCCGCTTGAAGGGTTGACGGAGGAGGAAAAAGCCCGGGGAGCCGATTATTTCACCGTGATGGAACAAAATCTGTCCCATCTGGCCAAGGCTCTGGGGGTGCAACCATGAAAACGGACGCGGTCATGATCAGGAATCTGCATTTTTCATACGGGGAACACCCCGTGCTGGATGGCATCCATCTGGATGTCAAAGCCGGTGAATTCCTCGGGGTGGTCGGCCCCAACGGTTCCGGAAAGTCCACGTTGGTCCGCTGCATGTTGGGACTGTTGAAACCGGATCAAGGGGAAGTCCGCCTGTTCGGGGAGCCCGCGCATCTTCTCAAGGATCGCGGCCGTGTGGGGTATGTGTCCCAAAAAGCCAACAGCTTCAATCTTCATTTTCCGGCGACGGTGCGGGAAGTGGTATTGTCGGGGCTCAGCGGAAAGCTCGGGCTGTTTCGCCGGTTCAAAAAGGAGCATCACCGGCGGGTGGAACGGGTCCTGGATCAGGTGGGGCTGGCGGATCTGGCGGACAGGAACATCGGTTTGTTGTCCGGAGGGCAGCAGCAGCGGGTGTTCATCGCCAGAGCCCTGGTCCAGGAGCCGGAGCTGCTGATTCTGGATGAACCCACCGTCGGGGTGGATGCCCGCAGCACCGACCGGTTTTATGAACTGCTTTCGGGACTGCACGAACAGGGACTCACCCTGATTTTGATCACCCACGACATCGGAGCGGTGACATCCTTGGTGCAACGGGTGGCCTGTTTGAACAAAAAGCTCTTTTTTCACGGGGATGCCTGTGAATTTGCCCGGCAGGCCGAGGAGATTCTTTCGGAGGCCTACCGGCATGAAATCCGCGTCATGAATCACCGGCATTGAGCCCCGGGGAAGGAGGAAACCCAAGCACCATGCTCGAAGCCATTTTCAAATATGAATGGATGCAAAACGCGCTTCTCGCGGGGGTGATCATCGGCCTCATTTCCCCCGTTTCCGGCATTCACCTGGTGGTGCGCCGCCTTGCCATGATCGCCGAAGCCCTCTCGCACGTCACGTTGTCCGGCGTGGCGGCGGGACTGTTGGTGAGCAAGGAAGTGAAGAGCCTGTCCGGGATTCCTCCCATTTGGTACGGCATGGCCTTTTCAGTGGCGGGTTCGCTGTTTGTCGAACGCATTCGCAAATTGTACCGGACTTATCAGGAACTGGCCATTCCCATCATGCTGTCCGGAGGAATCGGTCTCGGAGTGGTCCTGATCAGCGCGGCTGACGGTTTCAATGTGGACATCGCCGGGTATTTGTTCGGCAGCATTCTCGCCGTGGGCAGGGACGACCTGCTGCTGATTCTGTTTGCGGGAGTCGCCGTTCTCCTGTTTTTTGTCCTGTTTCACAAAGAGATGTTTGCGCTGTCCTTTGACGAGGAACACGCGGAACTCAGCGGAGTGCCGAAAAGCCTGGTCAACGGTTTGTTCACGGTCACCGTATCTCTGGTGATCGCCGCTTCCGTCAAAGTGGTCGGCGTCCTCCTGGTTTCCGCACTGATGACGTTGCCGGTGGCCGCCGCTCTCCAGTTGGCTTCCGGCTTCAAAAAGACCCTGCTTTGGTCTGTCGTTTTTTCCGAGTTGGCCGTGTTTGCCGGCTTGACTGCCGCGTGGTACCTGGACTGGGCATCCGGCGGAACCATTGTCCTGGTGTCGGTGACCATCCTGGGAGCCGTGGTGGGAGGCAAACGGCTGGTCAACCGCTTGAGAAGCCGGTCCGCATGAACATCATCACACCTGAAGAACCGACGGCGGGTGAACGGATATGGATGTCAAGGAAGCACTGGAACTGCTCAAGAGAAACGGGTACAAGTACACGGGAAAACGCGAGCGGATGGTGCATGTGTTCGCGAAGGAAGGGCGCTACCTGACGGCAAGGGAAGTTCTGGATCACATGCAGAAGGATTATCCGGGACTCAGCTTTGACACGGTGTACCGCAACCTGTCCCTGTTCGAGGAATTGGGCATCGTGGAAGGGACGGAGTGGAGCGGTGAGCGTCGGTACCGGTTCAACTGCGGCGGCGACCGGCATCATCATCATCTCATTTGCACGGAGTGCGGGCGTACCCGCGCCATCAACATCTGCCCGATGAACGCCATCCTCGGAAAACCGGACAATTTTGAAATCACCGGCCACAAGTTCGAGATTTACGGGATTTGCTCGGAATGCTCTCCGTCGGAAAACCGGGTTCAGTGACCGCCTGGGGGAGGCGGATCGGACCTTTGAAAACGGGGCGGATTTCCGGTTTGCCGTTCCCGAGTTCTCCGGGAAGGAACCGCACCGCCCCGAACGGATCCGGAACATGCGCCTGAGGGCTTCGGCATCCCGAAATGAAGGATCATGGGCGGACGGAACGGGGGAATCATCGATGAATCATGAACACTACATGAAGAAAGCGCTCGAGGAAGCCGAAAAAGCGGAGGAAATCGGAGAAGTGCCCATCGGTGCCGTCATCGTCAAAGACGGGGAGATCATTGCGACGGGTTACAATTTGCGGGAGACGACCCACGACCCGACGGCGCATGCCGAAATGGTGGCCATTCGCAAGGCGGCCGGGATCATCGGGGGATGGAGATTGGAAGGATGCACGTTGTATGTCACGCTGGAGCCGTGCCCCATGTGTGCGGGAGCCATTCTTCAGTCGAGGATCGAACGGGTGGTGTACGGAGCGGAGGACCCCAAGGCGGGGTGTGTCGGAACGCTGATGAATCTCCTGGAGGACTCCCGGTTCAACCACCAATCCGAAGTGATCGCCGGGGTGCTGAAAGAGGAATGCGGCGGAATCCTCACCCGGTTTTTCCGGAAGCTCCGGAAGCGGAACAAAGAACGCAAACAACATGAGCTCCGGACAGCCGAACCCGGGACGGGCTGAAAACAACCTTCCATGCCTCCGGTCGGCTGCCGAACGCCCGATTCTTCCCAAAAATGACTCTTGACATTTTTGAAGTTTTTCTTTAAGATAAATTACTGTCACCGGTTGTTTGTGTGTGCATGTGGAGAGGTGTCCGAGTGGTCGAAGGAGGCGGTCTCGAAAACCGTTGTACCGGGTTGACCGGTACCGTGGGTTCGAATCCCACCCTCTCCGCCAGAATCGACGCAAGCCTTGGAAAATGGGTACATGAAGCGTTCACCCGTTACGTCCCCGCGGACGGAAGGGTGGACGCTTTTCTCATGTATGAAGAATTTTGCAATCCCTGGTAAAAGATCACGGAGAGTATTCTGAAGGGAGGGAAAATTTGGTTTTCATCCGTCGCCGTGAAGGGATGCGCCCTTGAAGCATTCCGGTTGGTTCGCCGGGATGCCCAGACAATCGGGAATCGAGGTGAAACCATCATGAACAACGAGAGATTGACGACTTTGCTCATGGTCCTTTGTTCCCTTCTGGCGGTCGCCAATGTGGCATTCTTGTTGTCCGAATGGAACGAGCCTTCGCAGGATCGAAACATGCCGGTGATGATCCTGAAAGGGAAGGAACAGCCGGCCAAGGAAGAGGTCATGATTGGAGTTTATCCGAAATCCGTGAATATGATGTGGGACGGGACCGAGGCGGATGACAACGGGTCCGTGATGGCGTTGATCGGGGCTTTGGCCGTGACGGCGGCAATCGCCCTTGCCGCGTACGACTTCTTTCGGATCCGTCAAATGCGGGATTCCATGGAAGAGTTGAAGCGTCGGGAAGACGAGTTGGAGAGAAAGACGGAGGAAAAATATGCAAAAAGAATCCGTCAGTTGGAGCAGGCTCAGGAAGCCATGTCAACAGTGATGCAGAAAATGGCTTTTGTGGAAATGAAACTGAAAAAACCGAATGCCATGTTGAACTTATATACATCTCTCATGAGTTATTACGTGGAAAAGGATTGTGCGTCCAGCATCCAGCATTTCAAGGCATTTATCGCGGAGAACAAGAAGCACGAAGGGTTTTTGAACATCAGTTTGTATAAGTTGTACGACAATTGTGGAATGATCGAACAAAACACGGACGAAGTGCTGGACATTCTGACCAAATGTCTGAACAAACAATGTTACGTCGAAACATCCACCGTGTTTGAATATTTGAATGATGCCCAGCAAGACAGACTCCAAAAAGCCATGGCAAGTTATTACGATCAACTGACCGTCGGTGAATTGGAAATGAACAAAGCCGTCAGCAAGCAGTGGGAAAACCTGTTTGAGAAATGTTGCTGACCGTCAAAAAGCCATTGAGTCTGTGAAGGACTCCTTCATGGATTTCATTGGCTTTTTGTGTGGGTCGCAGGGGAATCGGCATTTTCCATCAAATGTCATTGTATGTGGAATTTTGATGTTGGATGAAGGTGGAGTACAAGTCACAGGAGCATACAGCAGACGTGTCATTTCATTTCGCCACCCGTCCCAGATCAAGGGGAGTGGGGCCCTTTTTCCGGGCCGCAGACGGAGGGGATGTCTTTGTCATATGAAAAGGTGTTGCTCCGTTTCAAAAAGATGAACGGTTTCGTGCAGTCTCTGAAAGAGATCCCGGAGGAATGGTGGTTGATGCCGATCGCCGACGGCAAGTGGTCTCCCGCGGAAATCATCGCCCATCTGATTGAGTGGGACCGGTTCCTGCTCGATGGTCGGCTGGATCAGCTCAAGCCCGGCCGAGCTGTGCCATCCGCCTCGGAGCAGGTGGACGGGCTGAACGCCCGGGCCGCCCGGTGGGCTCGGGAGGAAGCCTCGCGGGAGGAAGTGCTGGCGGCTTTCCATTGCGTCCGCACCCGATTGCTTCGGCGCCTGGAAGCGATTCCCGAGCGGGATCGTAAGGAGCCGTTTGCGATTCGGGGCCGCTCCCTGACGCTGACGGAGTATTTGGAGGGATTGGCCGATCATGAGGAATATCATCAAAAGCAAATCGAAGAGTTTCTCCGTCACCGCCGTGAAAAGTGACGGAAAGAGTGATTCACATTAAACGGCGAGAGTTTGAAAAATGTTCCTGACCGCATTCTTTCCGGATGGTTTCCGGACTTCAAGTAAAGACTGTAACCGTGAAGGAATCATGGATCCGTATGGACTTCCGTCGAATCATCGCCCAAGAGAATCGCCCCCGGCTAAGCGGGAGCGACGGTCGGTGATCTATTCTTCCGGATCGGCGATGCGAATGCCTGCCTGTGTTGCCAGCACCATTTGCTCAAGAACGGGCTGAGGCTGCAGATGGGCTCTTTTCAGCGTCACCGCGGTATCCAGCGCGTTTTCCAAAGCGATGAGCAGCCTCGCCGGGGGGAGGAGTCGCGACTGTTTGTCCAGTTCCTCTTTCCATCCGGCAAAGACGGGTTCGTCGATGCCCGAACGCAACCTTGTCAAATCCCGGAACCACAGCACCAACAGGTCCATGATCAACGGGAGCCGATGTTTTCCTTCGTCTCCCGCTGTTGCTTCTTCCTGGGCCGGAAGCAGGGCCGTCGATGAACCCGCCAGGATTTCCCCGGCCCATTCGATGACCCGGCGGACGAGGGCGCAAAACGCATCCGGCTGCTCCCGGAACCGGTTTGCCGCTTCATCCGGCAAATGAGCGAGGATGCGCCTCCACTCATCGGGCACGCCTTCCTCCGACAGTCGGACCTCTTTATGATCCGGATCCGGCTCCCGGAACCGCACTTTTTGACAGCGGGAGAGGATCGTGGGCAGGATGGAATCCGCCTGATCGGTGATCAGGACGGCGATCATCGGGGAAGACGGTTCCTCCAGGAATTTGAGCAGGCTGTTGGCCGCTTCTGCCCTCATTTTGTCCGCTTCCTCCATGATCACCACGCGGGTCACTCCCGGAGGGGCGCCGTATCGGAACTGTTGCTGCAGGGCGCGGAGCTGGTCGATCCTGATCACGGTTCCTTCCGGTGTGAGCGTCACCACGTCCGGATGATTGCCGTGGTCGATTCTTCGGCAATTGACGCATTGATCGCATGCTTCTTCCCGGCCCTCCAGGCAGTTGACCGCTTTGGCCAATTCCAGGGCCGCCGCTTTTTTTCCCGAGCCCGCCGGTCCGTGAAAACAGTACGCATGGGCCACGCGGCCGGTTTTGAGCGCGTTGGTCAGCATCCGCAATGCCCCCGGCTGATGTTTCAGGGCACTCCATGACAACGGGATTCACCTCCGGAATACCACTATGGTTCCATTATAGGGGAAACGTCGGGGTTCGTCCCGGTCTCGATGCGGGCGTGGGAAATTCAGCCACCGGTTGTCGGAAATCGCCTTTTGTGATATGATAGATGAGCCGCGCTAGACGGGGAGCTTGCGGTGCCCTGTAACCCGCAATCCGCACAGCGGGGTCGAATTCCCGTCCGAGGCTTCATCCGTGCGGGATCAGGTCCGTGATCGACGGTGCTGAAGATCGGGTCCTGCGCAACGGAAACCTTCGAACCGTGTCAGGTCCTGACGGAAGCAGCACTAAGGAGGATCTTCCGTGTGCCGCAGGGCAGCCTGGTCCGAGCCGTGGGTCCGGGAGCCGCCCGGGCGGATGTTGTCGGAGACGGGTGCGCGGCATCTTGACAAGGCGGCATCTTGACAAGGCAATGAAGACGTCCGACAGGGCGTTTGGATGATTCAACGTTTCGAAGACAAGCCGAAGGATTTTTTCCTTCGGCTTTTTTTGATGCATTCACCAAGATGGAATCAGTTGGCGCATGACAGGGTACAGGGCCAGACCGAACAGTCCGAACGCGACGGAAGCGGCCAGTGCCGTTTTCACGTTGATGTTTCGGCGGATTTCGCGGATCTGGAGAAACGTCAAACCGGCGACGGGAATCATGATGACGGCGCCATCCGCCCAGCCGGTTTCAACCGTCCGGATGACCTCCGGCAGCACCCAGGTGATCGGGGCGACCAGGCACCAATCACCGAACAGGTTGTTTTTGTGAGAGCCGGCGGCCAAGGCACCGAGGATCGGACACAAGGGGACGGCGGCAACAAACCACGGGGCCGCTTCACGCCATCCGGCAGCAAACGGAACGGACTCACGCAAAACGAACAGCAGATGGTAAAAGACCAGCCACGCCGTCAGGAAGGCTCCCACGACGCAAGTGCCGATCCACATCGCCTTGCGAAAGGCGTTCTCTCTCCGGGTGGCATATACGGCGAGCAACATGGCGACCGCGACCCACGGGGCCGTCGAAGCTCCCAAGGTCAGGAGAACATTCGGCATTTGCCGGAGCCATTGAGCCAGCGTGCCCAGGATCGCTCCCGCGAAGAAAGCATCAAACAGCATCAGCCGGAAAGAAGGATGTCGATCGCTCATTTCAGGTCTCTCTCTCCCCGGGGACAGTTTACCTCAACGTATTCCTTCAGCGCTTCCGGATTTCCGTTTTCGGCTTGGCGAAGCATGTGGTCGAGAGACGATTTTGATTCAGGGGCCAACCAACGTTGAAAATAAAATTTTGTGCCAATCGAGAGGACTTGGTTCAAGGCCTGTTTTCGTTCCTCTCCGGAGATTCCCGGATCCACGAACCGGCTGGTCCATGAGCAGAACCAGTACCAATCGGCTTCCTGTTTTCCGCTTCCTGCTTCATACCGCTGGTTTCCGAAATGCAAGACAGCCGGTGAATCCGGCCATTTCCAACCGGGAGCCAACTTTAGCGTTTCCGCTTCCTTCCGGTACTCCATCAGCACCTCTTCCGCGGAAAGAAAGACTTTTTCCCGGGCATCATAATCAGGGCGTACGGACCGATCATTGCGGACAGGAACAGAATCCCCGCGACATACAGGATCAGACGAACATGCTTCAATGGATGGCTTCCCTCCGTCAAGCAGGAGACTCCCCGCGGACATTGACAAACCTTGCAGTTGTTTCTGATTTCTTGGTCGGATTTCCTGTCGCAACCTTGATCCCACGAAGCGGTTGTCTTGCAGCGCGAACAACGAAACCGCGCCCCTTTCATCAATGCTTCATGTCGGACAACGTTCACATCTTTCATTCCGATGTCCCCGTTTCGCCATGGTTCCCGGTTCGTGCGGCAAAGCTCGATGGATGTCGGCACGGGGAACGGGCGGATCCCGTTTGTCCGACGGAACGGGAGATTGTTCCACGAGATGGCGGAAATTTTGGAAAAATTTCGCCCGATGACGCCTTGATTAGAAGGAAGAGGAAGAAACAAAGAGAATAAGAAATTCAGGACAATATGGATAAAGTTGGAATGGATACGGTGGATTCACGCAGGAAGGGGGTGGCCGGGTAACGCCTGCCAATGGTTTTTCATCTCCGTCAAGGCAAGCTGCGGGCGTGAAAACGGAGCGTTCCTCGCAGAAGGGCGTGATGGTTGGTTGAGTCCGACATGCCGTGTTTTGCCGAAACCCTCCGGCCTGATCCGGCAGAGGGAATGGGTTGGAATGGAAGCTTTGGATGTGGCGGTGCGATGAATATGATGGATACGAACGTTCAGATCCTGACAGGAAACGACGAACAAAGGTCATATCACGCGCTACCCCTTTTTCCCGTGACCACCAGTGAGCAAATCGCTTCCCGGCTGATCGCCGAGATCCACGTCGGCATCATTCTTCTTGATCAATGTCAGACGATCGTGGAAATCAACCAGGCGGCGTGCGACTTGCTGGGAATCCCGAGATCGAGCGCTCTGGATCGCTCCTGGGAAGAAGTGGTGGCGCTTCTTGATTTGGCTGCGGCGGAACGTGAGCGGTTTGCGGAATTTCCGGGGAAGAACCCGCGGGAACGGAAGAAATCCGAAGTGTACTGGAACATCGGCGGCACTCCCCGTTATCTGGCCCTGACCGTCCAGCCGTTCACGGGAGACGACGGAGAAGTCGGAGGTCAGGTTCTCACCATCGAGAACGTGACGGAGATCCGGTCGCTGGAACTTCAGGTTCAACGGAACAACCGGCTGGCGACCATCGGTCAGATCGCGGCCGGTACCGCTCATGAAATTCGAAATCCGCTGACCGCCATCCGCGGATTCCTGCAAGTGATCGGTCATCGGCTGAAGGAGAACGGACAGCAGAAAGAACAGGGATACATCGAAATCATGCTGAAAGAGATCGGACGCATCAGCAACATGGTGGGGGAATTCCTGCTCCTGAGCAAACCGCGTCAGGTCGATCTGCAAACGGTCAGCGTCAACAAAGTGCTCAAGGAGATCCTGCCCATCATCAAAAATGAGGCTCTTCTCCACAACGTCGACATGCAGATCGACAAAAAGCTGCCGGTCAACCCGATGGTGATGGCCAACGGGGAACAGTTGAAGCAGGTGTTCCTCAACCTGTGCAAAAACGCCATTGAGGCGATGGAAGACGGGGGTTTGCTCACCATCCGGCTCTCTCTCAGGGAGTCGGAGGACCGGCTGATGGTGGAGATCAGCGACACGGGGCCGGGAATCCCCGATACCCAAAAAGTGTTTGAACCGTTTTACACCACCAAGGAGAACGGTACGGGACTGGGACTTCCCATCTGCCGCCAGATCCTGAGTGAAATCGGCGGCACCATCGAGTTGACTTCATCGTCGTCCGGCACCGTGGTCCTGGTGGGACTCCCTCTGGTTCAGTCATGAGCTTCGGCCGCAAGCGGACCGGAGACCTTGTTGTTTCACCTGAAAACCCGCTGTTTCGGCGGGTTTTGTTTCTTTTGGAAAAGAGAATGGCGGTGTAGTATGATAAAAGGGAGTGTACAATAACCCCGCCGGGGAAGGTTGGAGTGTTTGGATTGTCCTACCGAGCACTGTATCGGGTTTGGAGACCGCAACGATTCGATGATGTGGTGGGCCAGGAGCATGTGACCCAGACACTGAAGAATGCCCTTCGCGAAGGGCATCTTTCCCATGCCTATCTGTTTCACGGACCTCGCGGTTCGGGCAAAACGAGTGCCGCCAAGATTCTGGCCAAGGCGGTCAATTGCCTGAACGGCCCCGCTCCGGAACCGTGCAACGATTGCGAAATCTGCAAGCGCATCACGGAAGGAAGCGTCATGGACGTGATCGAAATCGACGCCGCTTCCAACCGCGGTGTCGATGAAATCCGGGAATTGCGGGACAAGGTGAAGTATGCTCCCTCGGAGGTTCGGTACAAGGTCTATATCATCGATGAAGTCCACATGTTGACCACGGAAGCGTTCAACGCGCTCCTCAAGACATTGGAAGAACCCCCGGGTCACGTGATTTTCATTTTGGCCACCACCGAACCGCACAAGCTGCCCCCCACCATCATTTCCCGATGCCAACGTTTCTCGTTCCGGCGCCACACGGCCGAACAGATCGTGGGCAGGCTCCGCTTTGTGCTCGAATCGATGAACGTCAATCATGAAGAACGGGCGCTCTGGGCGGTGGCCAAAGCGGCCGACGGCGGGATGCGCGACGCGCTCAGTTTGCTGGACCAGGCACTTGCCTACGCGGGGGAAACACTCGATGAGGAATCGGTTCTCTCCGTGACCGGTGCGGCCGACGGCCGGATGGTGGTGGAACTGTTCCGGACCGTGATGGCCGGAAAGACGGCCGACGCCCTTCAACGGTTGAATGATTGTTTCAGAGAAGGAATGGAACCGGACCGGCTGGTCGACGAATGGATCCGACTGGTTCGGGATTTGCTTCTTTACAAAGCGGCTCCCGGCCTGGAAGATTTGAAAATGTCTCTTTCCATGTACGGGGATCTGCCTGAATTGGCCGAAACCCTGTCCATCGGACGGTTGAGCGGCATCATCGATCAATTGTCACAAACGGCCAGACAGATGAAGTGGTCGACCCACCCCCGCTTTTTGCTCGAAGCAGCCATCATTCGCATGACGGGATCGGACGGCGGCGAAGCTCCGATTGCCTCTTCCGAATGGGCGCGCCTCGAGGCGAGAGTTCGCGAGCTGGAGCAGAAGCTGGCCCGGTTGCAGGAAGGGCAAGGATTCCAGTCGGGACCGGGAAAAACCGCCGAATCTCCGGCAAAACCCGTTCGAACGTCCGAACTTCGCGATTCGGGAGGATCCGTCGCGCTGGAGCAATGGGTTCGGGAGACGGTGCCCGCCCGTTTGGCGGAAATCCGAAAGGCATGGCCGGAAATTCTTCACCGTGTGAAAGAAGAAAAAATCATGGTTCATGCCTGGTTGGTGGACGGGGAGCCGGTCGGGGCGACGCCGGACAGTGTCATTGTCGGTTTCAAAAGCAAAATCCATCGCGAAACGACCGAGAAACAGGCTCACAAGGAACTGATCCAGCGAGTGCTGTCCCAGGTGACCGGTCAACCGCTCAAACTTCGGACGGTGATGACGGCGGACTGGAAGCGGGTGGCCTCCCGAAGGGCTTCGGAATCCGACGAAGGATCGGCCGACGAGGAGGAATCTTCCGCTGACGTGGTGAAACGTGCGGTGGAATTGTTCGGGGAACAACTGGTCAAGGTGATGGATACCTGATGATGACGGAGGGGTACGCATCATGATGAGAAACATGAATCAAATGATGAAGCAAGTGAAGAAAATGCAACAGGAGATGGTCAAGGCACAGCAGGAGTTGGAGCAGAAGGAAGTGACCGGAACGGCGGGCGGAGGCGTGGTCAAGGTTCGCATGAACGGTCACAAGCAACTCCTCGGCGTGGAAATCGCTCCGGAAGCGGTGGATCCCGACGATGTGGAAATGCTCCAGGACCTGATCACCGCCGCTTTCAACGACGCCATGAAACAGGTGGATGAATTGGTGGCCAAAGGCCTCGGGAAGTTCACCGGCGGTTTGAATATTCCCGGGCTGTTCTGAGTGAGGGGGAGCCGGGTTTGTACATTCCTGAACCGATATCCAAATTGATCGAAGGCTTCATGCGCCTTCCCGGCATCGGTCCGAAAACGGCACAGCGCCTGGCTTTTCACGTCCTGACGATGGATGAAGAGGATGTGATGGATCTGGCCAAGGCGCTCATGAGGGCCAAACGGGACTTGTTCACCTGCTCCGTCTGCGGCAACATCACGGACAGCGATCCTTGTTTCATTTGTGCGGACAAAAGCAGGGACCGGTCGGTGATCTGTGTGGTGCAAGACACCAAGGACCTTTTGGCGATGGAGCGCACCCGGGAATATTCCGGGCTTTATCATGTGCTGCACGGGGCCATTTCCCCGATCGAAGGGATCGGTCCTGAAGAATTGAAGATTCCGCTGTTGCTCAAGCGGCTCGAAGATGAAACGGTCAAGGAACTGATTCTTGCCACCAACCCCAACATCGAGGGAGAGGCCACCGCCATGTACCTGTCCCGACTGGTCAAACCGTTCGGGCTGAAGGTCACCCGGATTGCACACGGCTTGCCGGTCGGCGGGGATCTGGAATATGCCGATGAAGTGACGTTGGCCAAGGCGCTTGAAGGAAGGCGGGAATTGTGAAACCGGTGCGGTCCGCTCCGTGTTTCCGGGATTGCCGGCTGAACGTTCGTAAAGCCGGCGTTTTTTATTTTGGCCGGAAGCTTCACGCCGGGGCATCCGCCGGTCGTGAATCGCGGTCGCTCGGTGCGTTTTGGGGCGGCGAACGAAAACCGTGTGTGCAAGACGTTGGACGATTGCGGCGGTCGGCGCCTTTCCCTCGCTGCTTTTCCCGTGGACTGCTCGGAGTTTGAACCGGTGAAAGTGAACCGTTGGAATGCAATCCCTTTCGTTGTCTCGACAAGGGCGCCTTTTTCGTGCCGGCCGTTATAGCGGAGGATTCTCCTTCATAGATATGAGACCGAGAGCTTGTACGAAAGGCGGTGCGAAGATGGAAAGCCTCAAATGGTGGGCGATCGCGGGAGCAGGCGGGCTTTTGGTGTTGATGGCGGCTTCCAGGTCGGTGGTCCGTCCGCTCCGATGGATCTGGTACGGCCTGATTTCCGCCGCGGTCGGAGCGTTGGTGCTGTTCGTGGTCAATCTGCTTGGTCAAGCGATCCATCTGCATATTCCGATCAATCCGGTGACGGCGTTGATTGCGGGAGTTTTGGGGATTCCCGGAGTCTGTTATCTCGCTGCCGTTCAATGGATTTGGTTTGCGGGATAAAAAAATCTCAAAAAAGGTGTTGACTCTTTTTGAGGGTGTGTGCTAGTATATGACTTGTCGCCGCGAGAGAGCGGAGGCGATGAAAAATGAAAGTGTTCCTTGAAAACTGAAGAGTGAACTTGCGAACCTGTCGGTTCACTTTGAGTCGACGGATCGGAAGATCCGGATACACTCTTTGATGGAGAGTTTGATCCTGGCTCAGGATGAACGCTGGCGGCGTGCCTAATACATGCAAGTCGAGCGGTCCTTCCTTCGGGAAGGGCAGCGGCGAACGGGTGAGTAACACGTGGGCAACCTGCCCGCAAGACCGGGATAACTTCGGGAAACCGGAGCTAATACCGGATACGCTCATCCGCCGCATGGCGGATGAGGGAAAGGCGGCTTCGGCTGTCACTTGCGGATGGGCCCGCGGCGCATTAGCTTGTTGGTGAGGTAACGGCTCACCAAGGCGACGATGCGTAGCCGACCTGAGAGGGTGATCGGCCACACTGGGACTGAGACACGGCCCAGACTCCTACGGGAGGCAGCAGTAGGGAATTTTCCGCAATGGGCGAAAGCCTGACGGAGCAACGCCGCGTGAGTGAGGACGGCCTTCGGGTTGTAAAACTCTGTTCTTGGGGAAGAAACTCCGGGAGGCGAATAACTTCCCGGCATGACGGTACCCAAGGAGAAAGCCCCGGCTAACTACGTGCCAGCAGCCGCGGTAATACGTAGGGGGCGAGCGTTATCCGGAATTACTGGGCGTAAAGCGCGCGCAGGCGGCCGGTTAAGTCGGGTGTGAAAGGCTGCGGCTCAACCGCAGAGCGGCACCCGAAACTGGCGGGCTTGAGTGCAGGAGAGGGAAGCGGAATTCCCGGTGTAGCGGTGGAATGCGTAGAGATCGGGAGGAACACCAGTGGCGAAGGCGGCTTCCTGGCCTGTAACTGACGCTGAGGCGCGAAAGCGTGGGGAGCAAACAGGATTAGATACCCTGGTAGTCCACGCCGTAAACGATGAGTGCTAGGTGTTGGGGGACTCGCGCCCTCAGTGCCGAAGGTAACCCATTAAGCACTCCGCCTGGGGAGTACGGCCGCAAGGCTGAAACTCAAAGGAATTGACGGGGGCCCGCACAAGCGGTGGAGCATGTGGTTTAATTCGAAGCAACGCGAAGAACCTTACCAGGGCTTGACATCCCGCTGACCGGTGCAGAGATGCGCCTTTCCTTCGGGACAGCGGTGACAGGTGGTGCATGGTTGTCGTCAGCTCGTGTCGTGAGATGTTGGGTTCAGTCCCGCAACGAGCGCAACCCTTGCTCTCAGTTGCCAGCACCTCGGGTGGGCACTCTGGGGGGACAGCCGGTGAAAGCCGGAGGAAGGTGGGGATGACGTCAAATCATCATGCCCCTTATGTCCTGGGCTACACACGTGCTACAATGGCCGGTACAAAGGGCTGCGAACCCGCGAGGGGGAGCCAATCCCAAAAAACCGGTCTCAGTTCGGATCGCAGGCTGCAACTCGCCTGCGTGAAGCCGGAATCGCTAGTAATCGCGGATCAGCATGCCGCGGTGAATACGTTCCCGGGCCTTGTACACACCGCCCGTCACACCACGAGAGTTTGCAACACCCGAAGTCGGTGAGGCAACCCGCAAGGGAGCCAGCCGCCGAAGGTGGGGCAGATGATTGGGGTGAAGTCGTAACAAGGTATCCCTACCGGAAGGTGGGGATGGATCACCTCCTTTCTAAGGAGCTCGAAAGAGCAAACACGATCGATGCCCGATCAGGTCGCAAGATCTCACTCTTTGGTTTTCAGGGAACACGGACCTCACCGATCTTCGGTGAGGTTTTTTGTTTTTGTCGGGCTTCTGGTCCGCTCTGTCTCATGGAGTGATGACGAGGCCTGCGATGGAGCAAAAATGGTGTCGATCATGTGTTGAATCGAATGAACCATCACGTCTTTCCGTGCGGCAGGGATCCGTTGTCCCGGGGGAGGATCCGGCATCCGGGCCGGGCGGCACGGCGGCGGACGGTTTCCTTCCATATGGATGCGTTTGAACGGGCCGAAAGCGTCGGGATGATCCCCTTTTCTTCTTTTCATCCCGGAAGTTCCATTAAGATTCGTCTGCTTTCTTGCGTGGAAAATTTTTTTGCAAAAAAGGGGTTGCAATCCCGATTTGGGCATGTTATATTTAGAGACGTCGCCGCGAGAACGGCGGCGCGAAAGAAAGACACACGCACCTTGAAAATGGGATATGGAATGTAAAGCCAAGTCGCGATAACACCGGAAGAGAACCGAGCAGCTTGAAGGTGAAGCTGGTAAGGGCGCACGGTGGATGCCTTGGCGCCAGGAGCCGATGAAGGACGGGGCGAACTCCGATAAGCCTCGGGGAGCCGTAAGCAGGCTTTGATCCGGGGATCTCCGAATGGGGCAACCCACCGGCTGGAAGAGCCGGTACCACCACCTGAATCCATAGGGTGGCTGGGGGCATACCAGGGGAACTGAAACATCTTAGTACCCTGAGGAAGAGAAAGCAACCGCGATTCCCTGAGTAGCGGCGAGCGAAACGGGAACAGCCCAAACCGTTTGCCTTCGGCAAACGGGGTTGTAGGACGTCTCACTGTGGAAGTCACAAAGGTTTGGGATAGGCGAACTGGTCCTGGAAAGGCCGGCCAGAGCAGGTAACAGCCCTGTAGCCGAAATCCGAAACCCTTCCGAGGCGATCCTGAGTACCGCGGGACACGTGGAACCCCGTGGGAAGCAGGGAGGACCACCTCCCAAGGCTAAATACTCCCTGGCGACCGATAGCGAACCAGTACCGTGAGGGAAAGGTGAAAAGCACCCCGGGAGGGGAGTGAAAGAGAACCTGAAACCGTGTGCCTACAATCAGTCGGAGCTCCCTTGAGGAGTGACGGCGTGCCTTTTGTAGAATGAACCGGCGAGTGACGGTCACGTGCAAGGTTAAGGTGAGAAGCCGGAGCCGCAGCGAAAGCGAGTCTGAACAGGGCGCTTGAGTACGTGGCTGTCGACCCGAAACCGGGTGATCTACCCATGTCCAGGATGAAGTTCCGGTAACACGGAATGGAGGTCCGAACCTGTTGGTGTTGAAAAACCATAGGATGAGGTGTGGGTAGGGGTGAAATGCCAATCGAACCCGGAGATAGCTGGTTCTCCCCGAAATAGCTTTAGGGCTAGCCTCGAAGAGGAGTCGCGGAGGTAGAGCACTGATTGGGCTAGGGGCCCTCCCCGGGTTACCGAACTCAGTCAAACTCCGAATGCCGCAGACTTTGGTCTTCGGGAGTCAGACCGCGAGTGCCAAGATCCGTGGTCAAAAGGGAAACAGCCCAGACCGCCGGCTAAGGTCCCCAAGTGACCGTTCAGTGGTAAAGGATGTGGAGTTGCCGAGACAACCAGGATGTTGGCTTAGAAGCAGCCACCATTCAAAGAGTGCGTAATAGCTCACTGGTCAAGTGACTCTGCGCCGAAAATGTAACGGGGCTAAACGGTCCACCGAAGCCGCGGATCGTGCCTTCGGCACGATGGTAGGGGAGCGTTCCAGGCAGCGGCGAAGCCGGTCCGGAAGGATCAGTGGAGCGCCTGGAAGTGAGAATGCCGGTGTGAGTAACGAAAAGAGGGGTGAGAATCCCCTCCGCCGAAAGCCTAAGGGTTCCTGGGGAAGGTTCGTCCGCCCAGGGTCAGTCGGGACCTAAGTCGAGGCCGAAAGGCGTAGACGATGGACAACAGGTTGATATTCCTGTACCACCTGCAGCCGTTTGTACGATGGGGGGACGCAGGAGGATAGGGGATCGCGCGATCGGAAGTGCGCGTTCAAGCGGTTAGGCCGGAGAGCAGGCAAATCCGTTCTCCATTCAGGCGGAGCCGTGATGACGAGGGAAACTTCAAGTACCGAAGTCCTTGATTCCACACTGCCAAGAAAAGCCTCTAGGAGGATGCAGGTGCCCGTACCGCAAACCGACACAGGTAGGCGAGGAGAGAATCCTAAGGCGCTCGGGAAAACTCTCGCTAAGGAACTCGGCAAATTGACCCCGTAACTTCGGGAGAAGGGGTGCCCCGGTAGGGTTCACAGCCCGAGGGGGCCGCAGTGAAAAGGCCCAGGCGACTGTTTAGCAAAAACACAGGTCTCTGCGAAGCCGCAAGGCGATGTATAGGGGCTGACGCCTGCCCGGTGCTGGAAGGTTAAGGGGAAGGGTTAGCTTCGGCGAAGCTCTGAACCGAAGCCCCAGTAAACGGCGGCCGTAACTATAACGGTCCTAAGGTAGCGAAATTCCTTGTCGGGTAAGTTCCGACCCGCACGAAAGGCGTAACGATCTGGGCGCTGTCTCGGCGAGAGACCCGGTGAAATCGTACTGCCTGTGAAGATGCAGGCTACCCGCGACTAGACGGAAAGACCCCGTGGAGCTTTACTGCAACCTGATATTGAATTCGGGTACAGCTTGTACAGGATAGGTGGGAGACTGAGAAGCCGGAGCGCCAGCTTCGGTGGAGTCGCCGGTGGGATACCACTCTGGCTGTGCCGGGGTTCTAACTCGCTGCCGTCATCCGGCAGGAGGACCGTGTCAGGCGGGCAGTTTGACTGGGGCGGTCGCCTCCCAAAAGGTAACGGAGGCGTTCAAAGGTTCCCTCAGCGCGGTCGGAAATCGCGCGTCAGAGTGCAAAGGCAGAAGGGAGCTTGACTGCGAGACCCACAAGTCGAGCAGGGACGAAAGTCGGACTTAGTGATCCGGTGGTTCCGTGTGGAAGGGCCATCGCTCAACGGATAAAAGCTACCCCGGGGATAACAGGCTGATCTCCCCCAAGAGTCCACATCGACGGGGAGGTTTGGCACCTCGATGTCGGCTCATCGCATCCTGGGGCTGTAGTCGGTCCCAAGGGTTGGGCTGTTCGCCCATTAAAGCGGTACGTGAGCTGGGTTCAGAACGTCGTGAGACAGTTCGGTCCCTATCTGTCGCGGGCGCAGGAAATTTGAGAGGAGCTGTCCCTAGTACGAGAGGACCGGGATGGACGCACCTCTGGTGTACCAGTTGTTCCGCCAGGAGCACCGCTGGGTAGCCATGTGCGGACGGGATAAGCGCTGAAAGCATCTAAGCGCGAAGCCCCCCTCAAGATGAGATTTCCCATTCCCTCGTGGAAGTAAGACCCCTTGCAGATGACAAGGTAGATCGGTCCGAGGTGTAAGCGCAGCAATGCGTTCAGCTGACGGATACGAATCGGTCGAGGGCTTCACCTCACTTCTTCTCTTCCACATCACGCTTGCTTTACACTCCATACTCATTTTCAGGGTGTGTGGCCTCCCGAAGGGAGGACAACAAAACCTGATCAAACCTGTCTGGTGACCATAGCGGAGGGGTTCCACCCGTTCCCATCCCGAACACGGAAGTTAAGCCCTCCAGCGCCGATGGTACTGAGGGATGGCCCTTGGGAGAGCAGGTCGTTGCCAGGCAGGTTTTTTCATGTCCAGGGGAGCTTTCCGAAGAAACCGGCATCTTCCGTGAAAAGCCGGCGTATTTCGGAAGCTCCTCTTTTTTGCGGGATCTCCTGCTTTCACCTTCCTGCTTTCACCCGGGGACCTGGATGCGCCACTGAAGCAGACCCACCACCCCTGTCACCTGTTTGCCGGACTCCTGCGGATTCTCCTTTGACATGGCGGTCAGCCAAGGGGTGTATCGCAAAAAGTGAGCCGGTGATCCAATGGCTTTACTGGCAGACGGATCCCAGGTTGTCTTTTACGCATCCGGATGCTTGTCGCTTCCCGATCCCATTCAATTCGACAACCCGGTTCGGATGGGGTCATTGGGGAGCCATGGATTTTTTGGCATCACAAAGGGAACATTGCAAGATGACGGGGGCATGGAAGGAAGGTCATGACACCCGGGAGAAATGCAGGCTTTCCGGACATTGTCGGGAATGTCGCCTTTGGAAATGCAAATGAATGAATAAAAAGTGTTGACTTCAGCAAAATAAGATGTTATATTGAATCTCGTCGCCGAAAGATGTCGCCCCGAAATCGGGGAGAAAAAAACCTCGAAAAAGAGGGTTGACACGATGCGACAAAGTATGATAGGATAAGATTCGTCGCCGCGAGAGAGCGGAGGCGATGAAAACGAAAGTGTTCCTTGAAAACTAAAGAGTGAACTTGCGAACCTGTCGGTTCACTTTGAGTCGACGGATCGGAAGATCCGGATACACTCTTTGATGGAGAGTTTGATCCTGGCTCAGGATGAACGCTGGCGGCGTGCCTAATACATGCAAGTCGAGCGGTCCTTCCTTCGGGAAGGACAGCGGCGAACGGGTGAGTAACACGTGGGCAACCTGCCCGCAAGACCGGGATAACTTCGGGAAACCGGAGCTAATACCGGATACGCTCATCCGCCGCATGGCGGATGAGGGAAAGGCGGCTTCGGCTGTCACTTGCGGATGGGCCCGCGGCGCATTAGCTTGTTGGTGAGGTAACGGCTCACCAAGGCGACGATGCGTAGCCGACCTGAGAGGGTGATCGGCCACACTGGGACTGAGACACGGCCCAGACTCCTACGGGAGGCAGCAGTAGGGAATTTTCCGCAATGGGCGAAAGCCTGACGGAGCAACGCCGCGTGAGTGAGGACGGCCTTCGGGTTGTAAAACTCTGTTCTTGGGGAAGAAACTCCGGGAGGCGAACAACTTCCCGGCATGACGGTACCCAAGGAGAAAGCCCCGGCTAACTACGTGCCAGCAGCCGCGGTAATACGTAGGGGGCGAGCGTTATCCGGAATTACTGGGCGTAAAGCGCGCGCAGGCGGCCGGTTAAGTCGGGTGTGAAAGGCTGCGGCTCAACCGCAGAGCGGCACCCGAAACTGGCGGGCTTGAGTGCAGGAGAGGGAAGCGGAATTCCCGGTGTAGCGGTGGAATGCGTAGAGATCGGGAGGAACACCAGTGGCGAAGGCGGCTTCCTGGCCTGTAACTGACGCTGAGGCGCGAAAGCGTGGGGAGCAAACAGGATTAGATACCCTGGTAGTCCACGCCGTAAACGATGAGTGCTAGGTGTTGGGGGTCTCGCGCCCTCAGTGCCGAAGGTAACCCATTAAGCACTCCGCCTGGGGAGTACGGCCGCAAGGCTGAAACTCAAAGGAATTGACGGGGGCCCGCACAAGCGGTGGAGCATGTGGTTTAATTCGAAGCAACGCGAAGAACCTTACCAGGGCTTGACATCCCGCTGACCGGTGCAGAGATGCACCTTTCCTTCGGGACAGCGGTGACAGGTGGTGCATGGTTGTCGTCAGCTCGTGTCGTGAGATGTTGGGTTCAGTCCCGCAACGAGCGCAACCCTTGCTCTCAGTTGCCAGCACCTCGGGTGGGCACTCTGGGGGGACAGCCGGTGAAAGCCGGAGGAAGGTGGGGATGACGTCAAATCATCATGCCCCTTATGTCCTGGGCTACACACGTGCTACAATGGCCGGTACAAAGGGCTGCGAACCCGCGAGGGGGAGCCAATCCCAAAAAACCGGTCTCAGTTCGGATCGCAGGCTGCAACTCGCCTGCGTGAAGCCGGAATCGCTAGTAATCGCGGATCAGCATGCCGCGGTGAATACGTTCCCGGGCCTTGTACACACCGCCCGTCACACCACGAGAGTTTGCAACACCCGAAGTCGGTGAGGCAACCCGCAAGGGAGCCAGCCGCCGAAGGTGGGGCAGATGATTGGGGTGAAGTCGTAACAAGGTATCCCTACCGGAAGGTGGGGATGGATCACCTCCTTTCTAAGGAGCTCGAAAGAGTAAACACGATCGATCTCCGACAGGTCGCAAGCCACTCACTCTTTAGTTTTGAGGGAATACGGGCCTATAGCTCAGTTGGTCAGAGCGCACGCCTGATAAGCGTGAGGTCAGTGGTTCAAGTCCACTTAGGCCCACCATCCTCATATGGGGCTATAGCTCAGCTGGGAGAGCACCTGCCTTGCAAGCAGGGGGTCAGCGGTTCGAATCCGCTTAGCTCCACCACACGCACCTTGAAAATGAGATATGGATTGTAAAGCCAAGTCGCGATAACACCGGAAGAGAACCGAGCAGCTTGAAGGTGAAGCTGGTAAGGGCGCACGGTGGATGCCTTGGCGCCAGGAGCCGATGAAGGACGGGGCGAACTCCGATAAGCCTCGGGGAGCCGTAAGCAGGCTTTGATCCGGGGATCTCCGAATGGGGCAACCCACCGGCTGGAAGAGCCGGTACCACCACCTGAATCCATAGGGTGGCTGGGGGCATACCAGGGGAACTGAAACATCTTAGTACCCTGAGGAAGAGAAAGCAACCGCGATTCCCTGAGTAGCGGCGAGCGAAACGGGAACAGCCCAAACCGTTTGCCTTCGGCAAACGGGGTTGTAGGACGTCTCACTGTGGAAGTCATAAAGGTTTGGGATAGGCGAACTGGTCCTGGAAAGGCCGGCCAGAGCAGGTAACAGCCCTGTAGCCGAAATCCGAAACCCTTCCGAGGCGATCCTGAGTACCGCGGGACACGTGGAACCCCGTGGGAAGCAGGGAGGACCACCTCCCAAGGCTAAATACTCCCTGGCGACCGATAGCGAACCAGTACCGTGAGGGAAAGGTGAAAAGCACCCCGGGAGGGGAGTGAAAGAGAACCTGAAACCGTGTGCCTACAATCAGTCGGAGCTCCCTTGAGGAGTGACGGCGTGCCTTTTGTAGAATGAACCGGCGAGTGACGGTCACGTGCGAGGTTAAGGTGAGAAGCCGGAGCCGCAGCGAAAGCGAGTCTGAACAGGGCGCTTGAGTACGTGGCTGTCGACCCGAAACCGGGTGATCTACCCATGTCCAGGATGAAGTTCCGGTAACACGGAATGGAGGTCCGAACCTGTTGGTGTTGAAAAACCATAGGATGAGGTGTGGGTAGGGGTGAAATGCCAATCGAACCCGGAGATAGCTGGTTCTCCCCGAAATAGCTTTAGGGCTAGCCTCGAAGAGGAGTCGCGGAGGTAGAGCACTGATTGGGCTAGGGGCCCTCCCCGGGTTACCGAACTCAGTCAAACTCCGAATGCCGCAGACTTTGGTCTTCGGGAGTCAGACCGCGAGTGCCAAGATCCGTGGTCAAAAGGGAAACAGCCCAGACCGCCGGCTAAGGTCCCCAAGTGACCGTTCAGTGGTAAAGGATGTGGAGTTGCCGAGACAACCAGGATGTTGGCTTAGAAGCAGCCACCATTCAAAGAGTGCGTAATAGCTCACTGGTCAAGTGACTCTGCGCCGAAAATGTAACGGGGCTAAACGGTCCACCGAAGCCGCGGATCGTGCCTTCGGCACGATGGTAGGGGAGCGTTCCAGGCAGCGGCGAAGCCGGTCCGGAAGGATCGGTGGAGCGCCTGGAAGTGAGAATGCCGGTGTGAGTAACGAAAAGAGGGGTGAGAATCCCCTCCGCCGAAAGCCTAAGGGTTCCTGGGGAAGGTTCGTCCGCCCAGGGTCAGTCGGGACCTAAGTCGAGGCCGAAAGGCGTAGACGATGGACAACAGGTTGATATTCCTGTACCACCTGCAGCCGTTTGTACGATGGGGGGACGCAGGAGGATAGGGGATCGCGCGATCGGAAGTGCGCGTTCAAGCGGTTAGGCCGGAGAGCAGGCAAATCCGTTCTCCATTCAGGCGGAGCCGTGATGACGAGGGAAACTTCAAGTACCGAAGTCCTTGATTCCACACTGCCAAGAAAAGCCTCTAGGAGGATGCAGGTGCCCGTACCGCAAACCGACACAGGTAGGCGAGGAGAGAATCCTAAGGCGCTCGGGAAAACTCTCGCTAAGGAACTCGGCAAATTGACCCCGTAACTTCGGGAGAAGGGGTGCCCCGGTAGGGTTCACAGCCCGAGGGGGCCGCAGTGAAAAGGCCCAGGCGACTGTTTAGCAAAAACACAGGTCTCTGCGAAGCCGCAAGGCGATGTATAGGGGCTGACGCCTGCCCGGTGCTGGAAGGTTAAGGGGAAGGGTTAGCTTCGGCGAAGCTCTGAACCGAAGCCCCAGTAAACGGCGGCCGTAACTATAACGGTCCTAAGGTAGCGAAATTCCTTGTCGGGTAAGTTCCGACCCGCACGAAAGGCGTAACGATCTGGGCGCTGTCTCGGCGAGAGACCCGGTGAAATCGTACTGCCTGTGAAGATGCAGGCTACCCGCGACTAGACGGAAAGACCCCGTGGAGCTTTACTGCAACCTGATATTGAATTCGGGTACAGCTTGTACAGGATAGGTGGGAGACTGAGAAGCCGGAGCGCCAGCTTCGGTGGAGTCGCCGGTGGGATACCACTCTGGCTGTGCCGGGGTTCTAACTCGCTGCCGTCATCCGGCAGGAGGACCGTGTCAGGCGGGCAGTTTGACTGGGGCGGTCGCCTCCCAAAAGGTAACGGAGGCGTTCAAAGGTTCCCTCAGCGCGGTCGGAAATCGCGCGTCAGAGTGCAAAGGCAGAAGGGAGCTTGACTGCGAGACCCACAAGTCGAGCAGGGACGAAAGTCGGACTTAGTGATCCGGTGGTTCCGTGTGGAAGGGCCATCGCTCAACGGATAAAAGCTACCCCGGGGATAACAGGCTGATCTCCCCCAAGAGTCCACATCGACGGGGAGGTTTGGCACCTCGATGTCGGCTCATCGCATCCTGGGGCTGTAGTCGGTCCCAAGGGTTGGGCTGTTCGCCCATTAAAGCGGTACGTGAGCTGGGTTCAGAACGTCGTGAGACAGTTCGGTCCCTATCTGTCGCGGGCGCAGGAAATTTGAGAGGAGCTGTCCCTAGTACGAGAGGACCGGGATGGACGCACCTCTGGTGTACCAGTTGTTCCGCCAGGAGCACCGCTGGGTAGCCATGTGCGGACGGGATAAGCGCTGAAAGCATCTAAGCGCGAAGCCCCCCTCAAGATGAGATTTCCCATTCCCTCGTGGAAGTAAGACCCCTTGCAGATGACAAGGTAGATCGGTCCGAGGTGTAAGCGCAGCAATGCGTTCAGCTGACGGATACGAATCGGTCGAGGGCTTCACCTCACTTCTTCTCTTCCACGTCACACTTGCTTTACACTCCATACTCATTTTCAGGGTGTGTGGCCTCCCGAAGGGAGGACAACAAAACCTGATCAAACCTGTCTGGTGACCATAGCGGAGGGGTTCCACCCGTTCCCATCCCGAACACGGAAGTTAAGCCCTCCAGCGCCGATGGTACTGAGGGATGGCCCTTGGGAGAGCAGGTCGTTGCCAGGCAGGTTTTTTCATGTCCAGGGGAGCTTTCCGAAGAAACCGGCATCTTCCGTGAAAAGCCGGCGTATTTCGGAAGCTCCTCTTTTTTGCGGGATCTCCTGCTTTCACCTTCCTGCTTTCACCCGGGGACCTGGATGCGCCACTGAAGCAGACCCACCACCCCTGTCACCTGTTTGCCGGACTCCTTCGGGTTTGACATGGCGGTCAGCCAGGGGGGCAGCGCAAAAAAGTGAACCGGTTCAATGGGTTTGCTGGCAGACGGATCCCGGGTTTGTCTTTTGCTGCCATCCGGAAGCTTGTCGCTTTTTCCGGGCTTGTCACGTTTTCCGGCTTTTTCGGAGGCGGAGCCGGTTCCGGTCTTGGAGTCATTATTGAAAAGTGAAAAGCCGCGGACGAAATTTTTTTTGTGATGAACGAGATGACGATGGGAAGAACAAGATGACGAATCGCATGCGGCGGATGGACAAGACGGGCGTTGGAGCGAATTGGAGACGTTCCGGGAGAATATCTTTTCGCCATGATTGAATACACTAGGTCTTGACAGCTGAAGGCCGAAAAATGATGAGCGAAACGGGAAGTGCGTTCCGCTGACGTGGTGATGAACCCGGCGGCGTCTGCAGTGGATGGGAGGCGTGCAGACAGGAGGTCGGGGATGGAAGTGTGCGAGAGATGTTCGCGGACGGGCGGATGGTTGAACGATGAACGGCTGCCGGGAACGGAATGCGTTCCAATGTCGTCATGTCAGGGTTGAAAGGATGGCCATTTTGCGGTACCGGGACCTTTTGTCGCCATTTGCTGCCGGACGGGTCGGCGGTGGCCGCAGTATGGAATGAGAGTCATAAAACGGTGAGAAATGAGAGCCGGAAGGTATGGCGGAACTCTTGAAAGGCGATAATGACAGAAAAGACGGAAAAGGCGGTCGATGGCGATGCAAAAGTCCCGTCAAGTGGAAACGTGTTTGATCTGCGGTCAGGAACGGCCGCAGGGAATTCGGTTGCTGAACCGGTTCATTTGCGATTCATGCGAACAGGAAATGATGGTTCTCGAGCCGGGTGAACTGAGATACAATTATATTGTTTGGCGATTGATTCCGCTTTGGATGGACCTTCAGGAAACGAGGCTGGCCTAACGTCAGGCTCGTTTCTTTGTGAACGGAGCCTTCGTCGGGATTCGATTCGAAAGGCAGAGAACTTCACCGAGGAATCGCCGAAGCAAGTGTTGAACCCCGTTTCGAATGAAAGCACCTGCAGGCACACTGTCCCTGTCACCCTTTTGTTTCGAATCGTTCGGTCGCCGACCCGGCCGACCCGGTCGTCAGAATTCGGACACGTGCCATTCAAGGTGTTCGGAGGGATGTAACCTTAACCATTAAAGCCGGGTTCCCGGACCGGCGGAAACCCTATCGATTCATGGAGCCGCAACGGTGATCGGCGTGCGGATCGGAAGCGTCGGGAGAGGCTTGCCTGGCGCGGGATCGTTTCCGGGGAACATCGATCCGGTTTCAGACAAAGAAGGTGACGGAATGAATCAGGAACAGGCACCGTTGTTTGAGGCCCTTCTTGCCCATGTGGAACGGGTCAGGGGCAATTTTCATGTTCCGGGTCACAAGCAGGGAAAGGTGTTTGATGCCCGGGCATTTTCGTATTTCGGATCATTGCTGCCGCTCGATTTGACCGAAGTGGGCAACTTGGACGATTTGCACGACCCCCGTGGAGTGATTGCGGATGCGGAGCGATTGGCCGCTGAATGCTTTCGGGCTGACAGAACCTTTTTTCTGGTGGGAGGATCGACGGCCGGAAACTTGGCAGCCATTCTTCATGTGTGTCGACCGGGGGATGTGTTGATTGTCCAACGGTCCTCGCATCAGTCGGTGATACACGGGCTGATGTTGGCCGGAGCGAAGCCGGTCTGGATCCGGGGCGATTGGGATGAACGGGGGCTGGAACGACCGCTGGATCCGCGGAAATTGGAAGATCTGCTCCGACGGCATCCGGAGGCAAAAGGAGTGTTTGTCACCAGTCCTTCCTATTTCGGGATGGTCCAGCCGGTGGACGAATTGGCGGCGGTTTGTCACAGGCATGGAATCCCCTTGATGGTGGACGAAGCGCACGGGGCGCATTTCGGTTTTCACCCGCGGCTTCCCGAATCGGCCATGGATTCGGGAGCGGACGTGGCGATTCAGTCGACGCACAAGATGCTTCCGGCGATGACCATGGCATCGATGATGCATGTTCGCGGACCGCTGGTTGATCCGGAGGGGCTGGCCCGATGTCTCCGAATGATCCAGTCCAGCAGCCCCTCCTATCCCTTGATGGCGTCCCTGGATCTGGCCAGAAGGGAGATGGCTCTTCACGGAAAAGACCGGTCGCACCGGCTGCTGGAGCGGCTGGATCATTTCCGGGGAAATATCCAGGCACTTCGGCAGGTGGAAGAAGTCCGGTTCCCGGGTCCGCAGGATCCTTTGAAATGTGCCGTCCGTGCCAGGAACGGCATCCCGGGCTTCAGGATGGCGGAGCTGTTGGAGGAACGGGGAATCTTTGCCGAGCTGGCGGATCATGAAAAGGTGCTGTTCGCTTTTTCAACCGGTACGGATGATGCGTCGCTGCAAATTCTGGAGCGGGAGCTGCGGCGATTGGATGTACTCTTGGCGAATCAACCGGTCGGCTCCCGTCGGGTTCCTTCGCTTCCCGAACTCCCCGAACAGGCGGATGTATCCATGGAGGCGTTGCGGACGGGGTCCCGGCGCCGGGTTCCTCTCCGCGAAGCGGTCGGCACGGTGTCCGCGGAAATGATCGTCCCTTATCCACCGGGCATCCCCGTAGTGTTGCCCGGCGAACGGTTCAGTGATGCAACGGTCCGGTATCTGACGGAGCTGCTGAGAGCCGGAGGAAAGATTCGCGGCATCCGGACGGATTCGGGAATATCGGTGGATGTGTTGGATCAGAAAACGTTCAGCCCGGAGGTGGAAGGCCCGTGAGAGGCAGATTCATCACGCTGGAAGGTCCGGAAGGGGCCGGTAAAACCACGCAAATTCAAAAGATCCGGGAGAAGCTCCGGGAACGGGGAGTTTCGTGCACGGTGGTCAGGGAGCCGGGGGGGACCCGCATCGGCGATCGCGTGCGTGAAATTCTGTTGAGCCCGGAGTTTTCGAACATGTGTCAACGCACGGAAATCCTGCTGTATGCCTCTTCCAGAGCGCAATTGGTGGAAGAAGTGATCCGGCCGGCACTCGAACGGGGAGAGTGGGTGCTCTGCGATCGCTATGTCGATTCCAGCCTGGCGTATCAAGGATATGGCGCCATGTGGGATCTTGAAGAAGTGAAGATCGTCAACCGGATTGCCACCGGGGGACTCGTTCCCGACCGGACCTACCTCTTGGACATCCCCGTCGAAACGGGACGGGAGCGGCTTCGGTTGCGGGGAAAAAAGAAGGATCGCATGGAAATGAAAGAGAAATTGTTTCATGAACGGGTCCGGCAAGGGTATCTGACACTGGCAGAAAGGGAGCCGCACCGCTTCCGTGTGGTGGACGGCACAAAAACTCCCGATGAGGTACACGGGGCCATCATGCGTGATTTGTTCCTTTGGGCGGGAATTTGATTTTGCACCCAGGATTTCTCAATGTTTTCCATTTTTTCCTTTTTTCCTGTCGTCACGAAGTTTGCTCCGGTCACGGGCCCGGTGATAGAATGATAGGTGAGACTTCTTGTGAGAAGTCGTCGTTGGAAAAATGACGTTCATCGGAACAGATTGACATACATGCGGCGCTTCCCGGGAAGGGGGTCGGACGCTGCAATCATCCGGGTTTCCGGAGGGAGGCGCGATTTCGGGAATACGGGAGATTGAAGGACAGACGGAGCGAATGGGATCGGAAGCGGTCACGCTCCCCCGACAAACGGACAGGGAGGAGGGATGTGCAGCGTGTTGAAGGTGATCGGTGTCCGGTTCAAAGAGGCGGGGAAAATTTATTATTTTGATCCCGGAGAATGGCGGATCGAACGGAATGACGCCGTCATTGTCGAAACGGTGCGCGGGATCGAATACGGAAACGTGGTTCTGGGAATCCGACATGTCCGTGAGGATGAAGTGGTTCTTCCGCTGAAGAAGGTACTGAGGGTCGCCACCGAGGAAGATGTGAAAACGGTGGAAGACAACCGTCGGGCGGCCAGAGAAGCCTTGGGGATTTGCGAGGAAAAAATCCGTGCCCACGGCTTGGAGATGAAACTGGTGGACGCGGAATACACATTTGATCGCAATAAAATCATCTTTTATTTCACCGCTGACGGCCGGGTGGATTTCCGTGAGCTGGTCCGTGATCTCGCCTCCGTGTTTCGGACACGGATCGAGCTGAGGCAAATCGGGGTTCGGGACGAGGCGAAAATGCTGGGAGGCATCGGACCGTGCGGACGGATTCTCTGCTGTTCTTCCTTTTTGGGAGACTTTGAGCCCGTTTCGATCAAGATGGCCAAGGATCAGAACCTTTCGCTCAATCCGGCCAAAATCTCCGGATTGTGCGGTCGGTTGATGTGTTGTCTGAAGTTCGAAAATGATGTATATGAGGAATCAAAACGGCTGTTGCCGGATGTGGGAGAACGGGTTCTGACGACTCGGGGAGAGGGACGCGTGGTTCTCCTGAATCTGCTGGAACGCAAATTGCAGGTGGAGCTGAACGGCAGCCGAACGTTGGTGGAGTGCACGCTGGAAGAGATTCAAACGGATTCTTCCCGGGATCATTCCCGGCAAGCCAGTGGAACTTTTCAATGACGAATGCCCGGCACGTTGTGTCGAACGGGGTGGGGGGCTTGGACAAACAGGAAATTTTCAAGCGGGTCGCCCAGGTGGAGGAGCAGATCGGAGAGCTCTACCGGGAGTTGGGCGGTTTGAAGGAACGGATCGTCGCACTGATTGAGGAGAACACGCAGCTGCTGATGGAAAATCAGCGCCTGCGGGAACTTCATGATACAAAAGTGACGACCGGACCCGAACGGGTTCCCGCCAAAGAGGAGCAGACACGGCCGGAATCCCTGAACAAGGGGGTTCATCACTTGGTCGGTCTGTACGATGAAGGATTTCATATCTGCAACGTCCACTACGGCCGGTTGAGAACGGAAGGCGAATGCCTGTTTTGCATTGCGTTTTTGAACAAGTCGACGAGGGAAGACTGAACAGGGACCGGTCCTTGGGGGAGCCGGTTTGTCACCGCAATCCGGTGCGACTCCCCGCGGATGACGGATTTTCCCGTTCGGGGACGGTGGATTCCACGAATTCAAACGCCGGTTACGGCGGTTCATCAAGGAGTGTGCCGGAACTCCGGCGAAGTGGGGGATGACATACCTGTGTGGAGCCGGCGCCGGCTTCCCGCAAATCGCCTGCGTGGGCAGGAAACCGATGCGGGAAACAGCAAAACGGCGGATCCGGCGCATGTGTCAGCCGCCTCGCGCGCCGGTGCTCCGGCGCTTTTTCTTTTCGGCATTTCGTCAAGAGGAGAGAAACGGGTGCGACCTTATACTGTCTACATCCTGAAGTGCGGGGACGGAAGTTTGTACACGGGGATCACGACGGATTTGGAAGCGAGACTGAAGAGCCACCGGAAAGGAAAAGGGGCACGGTATACCCGGGGACGTCTTCCCGTCGAGCCGGTGTATGCCGAAACGGTGGAAAACCGTTCCGCGGCCCTGAAACGGGAACTGGAGATCAAACGGATGAGTCGCCGGCAAAAGTTGGAGTTGATTCGGGAACAGGGAGGATCCTTTCAATGAAGCTGCAAAAAAGCACGGAGCAGGATCGGGGTGTATTGTATGTGGTGGGAACGCCGATCGGCAACTTGAAGGACATGAGCACCCGGGCGGTTGAAGTGCTCAAAACGGCCGATCTGATCGCTGCCGAGGATACCCGTCACACCCGGAAATTGCTGAGTCATTTTCAATTTTCCACTCCGCTGGTCAGCTATCACGAGCACAACCGGTCCAAGCGGGGACCTGAGATCATCGAAGCGCTGAAGAGCGGAAAACAGGTCGCCTTGGTCAGTGATGCGGGCATGCCGGGCATCTCCGACCCGGGAGAGGATCTGGTCCGCCTGGCGGTGGAGGAAGGCATTCCCGTGGTGCCCGTTCCCGGTCCGAACGCCGCGCTGGCCGCGTTGGTGGCATCGGGGCTGCCGGCGGTGCCGTTTTTGTTTCTGGGATTCCTCCCTCGGGGACCCAAAGAGCGGAGGCGGGAACTGGAGAGATGGAAACGCTGTCCGGCCACGTTGATCTTATATGAGGCTCCCCATCGCTTGGCGGAAACGCTCCAGGATCTCACGGAGGTTCTCGGTGACCGGCGGGCGGCGATTTGCCGGGAGTTGACCAAAAAACACGAAGAGTGGCTGCGGGGAACGCTGTCGGAATGTTTGGCGGCGGTGCAGGAAGGGGGAGCACGCGGAGAGTACACCTTGGTGGTGGAAGGAGCCGGAGACGAAGAAGGCGATGATGCCTCCGATTCCGGGGAAACGGGTTGGACCCAACTCTCGGTCAAGGAACATGTGGACCTGTACATCGGGAGGGGGCTTTCCAAAAAAGAAGCGATTGCCCGAGCGGCCAAAGACCGGGATGTATCCAAACGGGACGTGTACAACGAATATCATCGGGAATAGCTTTCTCTCAACATGAACGTGAAAAAGTTGCCGGAGAACCGGCAACTTTTGTTTTTTCGGGATTCCCGGTCAGTCGGAATTCTCCTCGGGATTCTCCAAGCGTTTCGAGGGTGGGAAAGAAAAAAGGGCCATGTGACCGGGTTGTTTTCCTGCGTTTTCATGAGCGCGTCTTCCTTTCATGTCACCGGGTGCTTCAGCCACCCCGTTCGGACGGATGCCGCCGTCCACCCGGACAACGGTGGCGGCATGACATCAACACCGGAATCATCATGCCCAACAACCGGCCGTGGCCGCATTGGCGTCAGGGTGGTTTGGTCTGACGAATTCCACAGATCTGTTTTTGGTTCATGTATTTCATTTTAATTTTGATTTAAAAATAATGAATTGTGAATATATTTTTGAAGGGAAATCAGAAGCATCCGAAGAATCGAACAAACATGCATGTCGTTCATGTCGTGATTTGGCCTGTCTTTGGCTCGGGAACCGGGATCCGGACCGGCGTTGGTCCGGTCGGGCGAAGACAGCCGGGAAACGTCCTTCGGGGTTGTTTGAAGAGCGGGTGGCGTTTTGGCGGTGGGCTCGGGTGTTCATCAGGTTCACTTCGGAGGTGGAATCGTGGGCACGGAAGCGATTTCGATGCGTAAGCGGTTTTTCTCGTCGCTTCAGAGGGTCGGGAAAGCGTTCATGTTGCCGATTGCCGTACTGCCGGCGGCCGGGATCCTGCTTGGCGTGGGATTCCATTTGACCGAAAGGACGCCGGACGGATCGTTCCTGCACGCGGTCGGGGACGTGATGCTCAAGGCGGGCGGCGCCATTTTTGATCAGCTGCCCGCGTTGTTTGCCGTCGGTGTGGCCATCGGCCTGTCGGGGGGAGCCGGTGCGGCCGCGCTCGCCGCGCTGGTCGGCTATTTTGTGATGCAGAGCGTGGTTTCTCTCGGAGATACGGAGGAGCTCAAGATGGATACGGGAGTTCTGGGAGGAATCATCGCCGGCATGCTGGCGGCTGCTCTTTATCGACGCTATCATGACATCCGTCTCCCCGACTGGTTGCAGTTTTTTGGCGGAAAGCGGTTTGTTCCGATCGTCAGCTCCGTGGTGATGCTCGGTGTCGGCGTGCTGTTCCTGTTCGTCTGGCCCACGGTTCAGCAATGGATCCAGGCGACGGGGGACGGGCTGATCGGATTGGGGGCGGTCGGCGTGTTCGGGTACGGGGTTCTAAACCGGCTGTTGATCCCGTTCGGACTTCATCACATCATCAACACGATTGTCTGGTTCAATGTGGGCAGCTATGACGGCGTGACCGGAGATCTCAACCGGTTTTTCCAGGGGGATCCCTCTGCAGGGATGTTCATGGCCGGATTTTTTCCGATCTTCATGTTTGCCCTCCCCGCGGCCTGTCTGGCCATCATCCGGGAGGCTCATCCCCGCTCGCGCAAACAGATTGCCGGCGTGCTCGGCAGTGCGGCGCTCACCTCTTTTGTGACCGGCATCACGGAACCGATTGAATTCGCTTTCATGTTTGTCGCTCCGCTCCTGTATCTGGTGCATGCACTGCTGACGGGAACGTCGATGGCCGTTGCGCATCTGCTCGGAGCCAAGCACGGATTTACGTTCTCCGCCGGAGCCATCGATTTTGTCCTCCACATCAATCTTGCCTCGCGTCCGTGGGTGCTGGTGATCATGGGCATTGGATATGCCGTGGTTTATTACTTCCTGTTCCGGCTCCTGATCCGCGCTTTCAACCTGAGGACGCCGGGCAGGGAGGCGGAAGAGGAGACCGGGCCGGACGCCGGACAAAAAGCGGCGGGAGAGGACGACAGTCTCGCCGTCTACGTGTTGGAAGCGATCGGCGGGAAAGAAAACATCGCTCATTTGGACGCCTGCATCACCCGGCTCCGGATCACGGTTCATGATGAAGCCAAACTGGATGCGGAACGCCTCAGGGAACTGGGGGCGGCCGGTGTGATCCGGGTGGGCCCCGGCAATTATCAGGCCGTGTTCGGCACCCGCTCCGAGTTGCTGAAAGAGCGGATCGAACGCGTGATCAATGCCGGTGACCGGCGCGACAAAGAAGCCACGGAAAACGGAAAAAGCAAATAAGGTTTCCGAAGCGAGCGAACGTCGGACGGGAGCGGAAGACGGACGGATCCCGGCGATGGAGTCCGGCTCAGACCTTGAAGAAACGTTGGTCGTGCCGGAACCTTCCCCTGCGGGTGCCTTTGCCATTGCAAGCGAAACGAGCGGAGGAAGGTTCCGGCTTTTATTGTTGCGCGTGAGTGTGCCGCCATGTTCCGGAATTCCGGATTCCAAACCCACTGACGCGACGACCGCGTCCCCGGAACCCTGGTGCGGAAGCACCGACGCATGCCGATCCGTTCAAGGTGCATTCCTCACGCAAAAAAAAGCGAGACCACATGGTCTCGCTTTTTTCTGTCGATTGATTGGATTGCCTGTTTCCCATCTACCGGATTTTATGTATCCCCCGAATTCACGGCGGCCGGTGCCCGATTCTGGAAGAAAAGTCGATGAAATTCAGAGTCCGGCGTGAGATAATGGGAATGGATGCACCGACCCGGTCATTCGACGGTGACTTTTTCACCTTTCAACAGTTGATACATTTCTTCCACGCATTTTTTGCTGACCACTTTGTTTCTGTAACGGATGGTTTCATCCACTTCACCGGTAAAGATGCAGGCAGGTTCATACTTTTTGAGAACGATGCGCTCACCGTCCACATAGATTTCGAGTGCGTCCTTTTCGCCGATCCCCAAGGTACGACGAAGTTCGATCGGGATGACAACGCGTCCCAGCTCATCCACTTTGCGCACGATACCGGTTGATTTGAGCATGTTCGAAGTCTCCCCTCATGTTGGATTTGGTTTTGGTTTGTGGTTTTTTCTCTGTGAATTGACGTCAAATTTCGACATTGACGTTAAACTTATCATACCAACGATTCCCATAACAGTCAATATAACAGAATGGAAGTTTAATAGAAAATTTCTTGCTTCGTGCTAAGGATTGGGTGACGAAACCATGAAAAAGATTTATTTTCAGTTAAAATACATATAAAAAATAAATATTAATCAGTTTGGGGCCGCGGCGATCGTACTGGATGGACATGGAGAGAAATGCCGGGTTTTTCCTTAAATCAATTGATGACGATCAATCCGGAAACGCAGGAGGTGAACGGGGCCTTGATCCCCGTGTCGAAAGAACTCAAAGACAAATTGGAAAAATTGAACAGGGAGCTGCGATCCGCTTTTCCGAAAGAAGCTCTTGACGAAACCGACATCCGGCGAAAACTCGAACGGATCGGCCGTTTCGTCCGGGTGGACAAGTGGAATCCCGCACAGATGAAAGAGTGGTTGGGAACCCGCTCTCTCGTGGGAGTGGACGGATCCGTCAACTCCACCAAAGGTTCTCCGTCCCGATCGCTGTCCGTGTTTCAGGCGCTGGCCAAAAGCACGGACGGAAAGGAAAAATGGGCGGCGGATTTGCACGTACCGTTTCTTGAGGAAGCGGAAGAGAATGTGGGGCAGGCGGCCCGGGAAGCCCGGCAGCGGGGAGCCATCCTGTCCCGGCTCGAACTTCAGGTGGCGGAAGAAGGGATCCTCGACTGGAACCCCCGCGTCGTGATGATGGACGGTTCCCTGCTTCATTTTTCAAAGGATGATGCGGACGGTTGGAACCGGTTGGCGGCGCTGGCGGAACGGACGGGCACCCTGCTGGTGGGCGTTTCCGAGGAAATCGCCACGCGATCGCTGGTCAGGGAATTGTTCCCCGAGCTTCCGGCCTGGTCGGACCGGGATCTGCTTTACGGAATCCTGCGGGTGGGAGAAGGGTTTGAATGGGAGGAGTGGAGTCCCGACGGCGGCCGGTTGTGGAAAATGGTGTTCCGTTCCTCCAAGAGTCCCCAGCCGATCGGATTGGACGGCCTGCAGGCCCAGCGGGAGGAACGCCTGTCTTTGGTCCGGCTGGTGTATTCCCTCACGCCGGAGCAGGGGCGGGGAATCCCGTTTTGGTTGGACATCGTGGACAATCAGGTGAGGGTCACCGATCCTCTCGTTGAATCGATGGTGGAGGAATTCATTGATCCGGACATTCGCCACCGCGTGCTGAGGGCAAAGCGGAGCGACCGGATGATTTGAGCGGAAAGGGAGAGGAACAATGCAAGTCGTCGGTGTGACAACCCAACAAGAAGTACATGTCGTCTCAAAAGAACGGAAGTTTCGCGTCAACGAAATTCTCGTCATCGAGGACCCCGACCTCGGATTCCCGCGCGGGGAAGTGGTGGAAACCCTCTCCTACAACCGACTGATCCCGATGGGACTGGACAAATCCATGGTGGATGCCCAGGTCATCTCCACGCTGGAACAGATCGGTTACGACATCGGTGCGGACGAGATCAATCTGGCCAAGGTGAGATTGTTTGAAGAGGCTCCGCATCCCGTTCGGACGGGGACGTCCGTCAGGCTTCCCGAATTTTCCGAAGTCAGGGACCTGCTGGTGAAAACCGTTCCCGAAGAGGGCATGCTCCTGGGGGAGATCCGGGGGACGGAATCGCTGGCGGAGACGCTTGATGAGGATTTGCGCGACCAGGTCATCATCATGGAGCAGGGAACGGTGCGGAAACAAAAAGGAGTTCCGTTCCTGTTCGACATTCGGACGATGCAGCAATATCCGCACGTGGGCGTGTTCGGAGGGTCCGGATCCGGAAAATCGTTCGGTCTTCGGGTGATGCTCGAAGAGCTCATGAAGCTGTCCATTCCCACATTGGTGTTCGACCCGCATTTCGAAATGGATTTCAGCGACCGGGTGCCGGGAACGGAAAGCCGCGGCATCGATTTCGGGGATCGCTTCATCAAAGTGGAAATCGGGCGGGATGTGGGGATTGCTTTCTCCGACCTGTCCACCCGCGACGTCACGGATCTTCTGGCGGCGGCAGGCAGCATGCTGTCCGATGCGATGGCCAACGTGATTCAGATGCTCCACAAAAAACGGGACTCGTTCGAGTCGTTCAGCGACCGGGTGGGCAATCTGGTCCACGCGCTGGAAGAAGGAAAGCAAGGGTTGGATCGTCAGCTGCAAAATCCGGAACTGACTCCGCTGGACGTGCAACGGATTCAGGATCTGAAACAGTTGTTGCAACAATACGGGACGCTTCCCCTGTCTTCCGTGAAAGGCGTGCACTGGAGGCTCCAGCGTTTGGACAAGGCCGGTCTGTTCCATCAGGACATCCGCATGATCGAACGCGGTCTGGAACAGGGGAAACTGGTGGTCGTTCAGGGAAGCACCTGGGTATTGCAGGTGTTCGCCACTTATGTGATCGGCACGCTGTACCGCAAGCGCCGGGAATACAAGGATGCCCGGATGAACGGGGAAGAAGGCGTGTTCTTCCCGCCGTTCGTGGTGGTGACCGACGAAGCGCACAACTTTGCGCCGAAGGCCGTCGATTCGCCGGCCAAATCGATCTTGCGTGAGATCGCCCAGGAAGGGCGGAAGTACGGGGTGTTCCTGTTTTTGGCCACCCAACGACCGACGCTTCTGGATGAGACCATCACCGCCCAGCTCAACACCAAGTTTGTCTTCCGGACGGTCCGCGCCACGGACATCGCCACCCTGCGCGAAGAGACCGATCTCACTCCCGAAGAGGGCAAGCGGCTTCCCTATCTCCGGTCGGGAGACACGTTTGTCTCCTCGGCGGCATTCGGACGAACGGTGTTCATCCGCATCCGCTGCGCGTACACGCGAAGTCCGCATCTGTCCAATCCGTTTGACGAGCTTCGCCGGATCACCCGCCGAAGGGATGACCGGGTGATGGATGCGTTGGTCAAGGCCTTGCCCTTGTTTGACACCGACCTCGCGGTGTCAGTGGCGGAACTCAACCGTGAGTGCGGTCTGAATTGGGACGTCTCCCGGCTGAAATCCGAACTGGAGAGGCTGGCGGGCGAGGGACGCCTGAAAAAGCATGTCACGCCGTTTGCCACGCGCTATGATCTGAAATGACGGCGAAGGCGGGAACGAGCAACGCGTTCGCGAGCGGCCGGATCGGGGAGGGTTTATGCCGTCGGGAAGCGGTGAAGGTTTGACGGGTATGCTCTTTCCAACGGCCGGGAAGTATCATATAATAATAAGATGAAAGTGATGCCGCGTCTTGTGTGGCGGCATCCGGACGGGTTTCGGAGGTTCACGCCTCCGCGCACAACGGGACGTTTCCGGCGGATGGCCGCGAAACGGTGTCAATGTCGGTGACGGGGAAGAGTAACCGGGGGATGCTATCGCCAGAGAGCTGGGTCAGGTGGAAGCCAGCATAGCAAAAGCCGGTGAACATGGCCCCCGAGATGCCGCTCTGAAACGGAAGGCCCTTGCGGGCTCCGGAGTAGGAACGGCCGCCTTGCCCGCGTTATCGGGCACCGAGGGCGTTTTTTCCCGGTTTCGGGAAAGAATGCTGAAATTGGGTGGTACCGCGTGATGAACATCTCGCCCCAAACAGGGCGGGATTTTTTATTTCAAAAAGAAAGGAGTTCGGATTCCCGTGAGTGAGAAACGCACGTATTACATCACCACCCCGATTTATTACCCCAGCAACAAACTGCACATCGGTCATGCCTATACGACGGTGGCCGGGGATGCCATGGCGCGTTACAAGCGGTTGCGCGGGTATGACGTCATGTATTTGACCGGCACGGATGAACACGGGCAAAAGATCCAGAAAAACGCCGCGAAAGCCGGCAAAACACCGCAGGAGTTCGTGGACGGGATCGTCAAGGGAATCCGCGAACTGTGGGACAGACTGGACATCTCCTATGACGACTTCATCCGGACCACGGAGCCTCGCCACAAAACCGTTGTCCAGAAGATCTTCAAGAAGCTGCTGGACCAGGGAGACATTTATCTGGGCGAGTATGAAGGCTGGTACTGCGTGGAGTGCGAATCGTTTTTCACCGAGCGGCAGGCCAAGGAGGAGAAGTGTCCCGATTGCGGCCGTCCCGTGGAGAAAATCCGGGAGAAAAGCTATTTCTTCCGCATGAGCAAATACGTGGACCGGCTTTTGAAGCACTATGAGGAACATCCGACGTTCATCATGCCGGAGTCCCGCAAAAACGAGATGATCCGGAACTTCATCGAACCGGGGCTGGAAGATCTCAGCATTTCCCGCACCACGTTCGACTGGGGCGTGAAGGTGCCCGATGATCCCGAACATGTGGTGTATGTTTGGCTGGACGCGCTCACCAACTACATCACCGCCATCGGCTATCTGAGCGAAGATCCGGCCAAACGGGAAGCGTTCGAAAAGTACTGGCCGGCCGACGTTCATCTTGTCGGCAAGGACATCGTCCGCTTCCACACCATCTACTGGCCGATCTTCCTGATGGCGCTCGGTCTTCCGCTGCCGAAGCAGGTGTTCGCGCACGGGTTCTTCACCGTTCGCGGAGAAAAAATGTCGAAATCCAAAGGAAATGTGATCGATCCCGTTCCGCTGATTGAACGGTACGGATTGGATGCCGTCCGGTACTACTTGCTGCGGGAAGTGCCGTTCGGAGCCGACGGGGTCTTCACGCCGGAAGCCTTCGTTGAACGGACCAATGCCGACCTGGCCAACGATTTGGGCAACCTGTTGCACCGGACGCTCACCATGGTGGAAAAATACCTGGACGGCGTTTCGCCGGGCATGACGCAGGCGGAGACCGGCCATGAAGAAGCGCTGCGCAAACTGGCGACCGATACCGTCAAGCGGGTGGAAGATGCCATGGACACCCTGCAATTCTCGGTGGCACTGAGCGCGATCTGGGAACTGGTCCGCGCCGGCAACAAGTACATCGAATCGACCCAGCCGTGGAATCTGGCCAAGGATCCGGAGAAGAAACCGGTTTTGGAAAACGTGCTGTACCATTTGCTCGAAGTGCTTCGCATGGTCAGCGTGATGATCCGTCCGTTCCTCACCCGGACTCCGCAAAAAATGTGGGAGCAACTGGGGATCGAGGAGGGGCCGCTCACCGCATGGGATCCGCTCGGAAGTTTCGGAGCATTTCCCGCCGGAATCCGGATCCGCAAGGGAAGTCCGCTGTTCCCGCGTCTGGACGTGAAAGAAGAAATCGAAGCCATCCTGAACATGATTGGAGGAACGGGTGCCGTGAACACCGAAGAAACCAAGGCGACGGAGAAAAAAGAAGAAAAAACGGCACAAATCGAAGGGGTCATCGGCATCGATGATTTCTTCAAAGTGGAACTGCGGGTGGCCGAGGTGGTGGAGGCCGAGCGGATGAAGAATGCCGACCGCCTGCTGAAACTTCAGCTCGACCTCGGAACGGAGCGCCGTCAGGTCGTCTCCGGCATCGCCCAATTCTACAAACCGGAAGAGCTCGTGGGGCAAAAGTTGATCTGCGTGTCCAACCTGAAACCGGTCAAACTTCGGGGGGAACTTTCGCAAGGCATGATCCTTGCGGCTTCCGAAGGAGATCGCCTCGTGCTGGCCACCGTTTCCGGAGACATTCCGAACGGAACCCGCGTGAAGTGAGTTCGGAGAGAATCATGTTGGATTCCCGGTGATGCCGGGAAATGAAAAACGGGATCGGTCCGTGGATCCCAAAGCTCTGAAGGAGGGGATCCACGGATCAAGGACCGGGAAAACCCTGCCGTCTCCGGCTCCCGGCCGGAGCTCGGCAAGGAACGTAAATCTGTGACGGGAGGGCCATGAATGGCTGACACGAAAAATTCCCTGAGGGAATGGAGCGTTGCCATTGTTTCGGCTGTCGCAATCTCCTTCGTCATCCGTTTTTTCCTGTTCACGCCCTATGAGGTTCACGGCGCTTCCATGGAACCGACGCTGAAGGGCGATGAACTGTTGATTGTCAACCAGTGGATTTACAAGGTGAAGAAGCCGGAATACGGGGATATCATCGTGTTCAAAAACAAGGAAGAAAACCGTGATTTCATCAAGCGGGTCATCGGGCTCCCGGGAGACGTGATCGAATTCAAGGGCGGAGAAGTGTACCGGAACGGCCAACTGCTCGATGAACCGTACATCATCGAGTCAGCCAAACATCGGCAAAATCACGGGGAACAAAGACGGGAGGTAGTTCCGCCGGGAAAATTGTACGTCATGGGGGACAACCGTCTGAACAGCAAAGACAGCCGCACGATCGGACCCATTTCCATGGAAGAAGTGATCGGACGGGCGGATGTGGTGATTCTCCCCGTCAAGGAAATGCGCCTTCTCACCAAACAAAAATGAAACCGGGGGACGAATACCGTCTCCCAGCGATCCAGGGCCGGCCTGATGCCGGCCGTCAGACTTTCCCGGAGGGATTTTCCATGATGTTGTTCGACACCCATGTTCATCTGAACGATGCCAAATTCGACGAAGACCGCGACGAGGTGATCCGCCGGGCGCGCGAGGAATTCGGTGTGCGGATGATGCTGAATGTGGGATACAACCGGGAGACGATCGAGGGCACGCTCCGGTTGGCCGAAACCCATGATTTCATTTATGCCGCGGTCGGCTGGCATCCGCATGACGCCAAAGACTGCACGGACGAGGATCTGGCATGGATCCGGGAACTCACGAGTCATCCCAAGGTGGTCGCGCTCGGCGAAATGGGGCTGGACTATTATTGGGACAATTCCCCGCGCGACACGCAAGCGGAGATCTTTCGCAAACAGATTGCCCTGGCGCGGGAAACGGGCCTTCCCATCATCATTCATTGCCGGGACGCTTATGAGGATGTGATCCGGATTCTTCGGGAGGAACGGGCTCACGAGACGGGCGGGGTGATGCACTGTTTCGGAGCGGACGCGGACATCATGAAGGCATGCCTCGATCTGGGGTTCCACATTGGACTCGGCGGACCGGTCACGTTCAAGAACGCCTCCCTGCCCCGGGAAATTGCCCGGTTGGTGCCGTTGGACCGGTTGCTCATCGAGACCGATTGCCCGTATCTCGCCCCCCATCCGTACCGGGGCAAGCGGAACGAAACGGGGTATGTCCGCCTGGTGGCCGAGAAAATCGCCGAGGTTCGGGGCATGACGGCGGAAGAGCTGGCCCGCGTCACGTTTGACAACGCCTTCCGGCTGTTCCTCTCGGATCGCGCGGGCGGGGCGGATGTCCGATGAAAGATCCGGGTCAGGCAAGCATCCGGGAAGTCATCGTCGTGGAGGGAAAGAATGACACGGCGGCCGTTCGCAGGGCCCTCGGGGCCGACACGATCGAGACCGGCGGATCGGCCATCGATGACAGGGTGTTGCGCGAAATCAGGAGGGCGCACGAAGCCCGGGGCGTGATCGTGTTCACGGACCCGGATCATGAGGGGGAACGGATCCGGCGGGTGATCTCCCGGGAAATTCCCGGGGTGAAGCATGCGTTTCTTCCGCGGGACAAGGCCCTCGGCAAAGGGAAGGTGGGCGTGGAACACGCTTCGCCCGAAGCCATCCGGGAAGCCGTGGAGCGCGTGAGAAGCACGTGGAGCGGGGCGGAAGAGCCCCCGCTCACCTGGGAAGAATATGTGGACACGGGGTTTTCCGGGATGCCCGATTCCAGGGAGTTTCGCCGGCGGGTGGCGGAACTTCTCGGCATCGGGTATGCCAATGCAAGGCAGTTTTACCGCCGTCTTCATCTGCTGGGAGTCGGGCGGGAAGAGCTTCGCGAGGCGATCCGGGAGGCAAGGAAGGAGATCGACGGATGACGGACAGACCGATTGCGCACAGGACTCGCGAATTGCTGGCCGCTCACGGGATCCGGCTGAAAAAGAGTCTGGGGCAGAACTTTTTGACGGACATGCATGTCCTGGATAAAATCGTCCGGGCCGTGGACATGTCCGACCGGGCAGGGGTGCTGGAGATCGGCCCCGGGATCGGGGCGCTCACGGAACGGCTGGCGGAGAGGGCCCAAAAAGTGGTCGCCGTGGAGCTCGACGACCGTCTCGTCCCCGTGCTTCGGGAATTGTTTAAATCCCGTCCCAACGTGGAAATCATACATGGGGACGCACTGAAGGTCGATTTGCAGGCGATTGTTCAATCATCGTTTGAAGGCGTGGACGAGGTGCATGTGGCGGCCAACCTTCCGTACTATGTCACCTCGCCGATTCTGGTCCGGCTTCTGGAGGAGCGACTCGGCCTGAAACGCATCGTCATCATGATCCAGAAAGAAGTGGCCGACCGGTTGACCGCCCGGCCGGGGACCAAGGATTACGGCAGCCTTTCGGTGCTGGTGCGCTATTTTGCGGAAGCGGAAGAAGTGGCGCGTGTGCCTGCTCACGTGTTTGTGCCGCGGCCCCAGGTGGATTCCGCGGTGGTGAAACTGACCCTGCGTGAGCGGCCGGCGGTCGCCGTGGTCAACGAACCGTTGTTCTTCCGGGTGGTCAGAGCCGCATTTGCCCAGCGGAGAAAGACGCTTTCAAACACGCTGCATTCCGCCCTTTTGTCTTCCAGGGAGAAGCGGGAAGTGGAAGACTGGTTGAAGCAGGCAGGCATTGATCCGAAGCGGCGCGGCGAGACACTCGATCTTGAAGAATTCGCAGCCATCACCGAAGTTCTGGATCACGCAGGCATCACGGCAGAGCGCTGACGGAGGATCCCATTCCGAGAAATGGGGGTTTTTCCGTGTATTTCATACATCCTCGCAAGGGGAGGCGCACGCTCCCGCAGATGATGGACGACATCCAGGAATACGTCGGGGAGGAACCCGGCGCTTCCTATAAAGTGATCATCGGCACCGATTCCCAGACCCGGGAAAACGAAACGGTGTTTGTCACCGCCGTGATCATCAGAAAACTGGGCAAAGGTGCCATTTTTTTCTACACCAAGCACAGGCACTCGCCGATTCATGATCTGCGTTGGAGAATCTACCGTGAGACGGAGTACAGCCTCAAATGTACGGAAATGCTCAAGGAACACGGGTTTTTCGGTTTTGCGGCGGACATGCCGATGGAAATTCATCTCGACGTGGGGCAACAGGGCGATACGCGCATGCTGATCCAGGAAGTGGTGGGATGGGTGACGTCGGTCGGATACACGGCCAAAATCAAGCCGGAATCTTATGCCGCCAGCGCCGTGGCCGACCGCTTTACCAAATGACGGGGGACATCGAAAACGGCATAAGTTTTTCGTTGACAATATCTTTGTCCCCCTGCTATAATATCGAATTTGACTCGTCTCCTCGCTTGTTATATAATCTTCTATAGTGAGGTGGTCGAGGTATGGGCAAAAACGCGCTAACCGAAATCAAAAACGCCCTTGACGGGTACATCGGGCAGCGGATCCGTCTGAAAGCGAACAGCGGTCGTCGCAAAACCATCGAGCGGACGGGAATCCTCGAAGAAACGTATCCTTCCGTGTTTGTGGTAAAACTGGATGAAGACCACTCCTTCAACCGGGTTTCGTTCAGTTATGCCGACATTTTGACCGAATCAGTGGAGCTCACTGTTTTCAATAAGGACAACGAGCTGATCCCAGTCAAATACGTCAAAAGGAACTGAATCGAACACATGCAGATGTGTTCTTTTTTTATGGGTCGGGAAAGCGCTTTCGCCACATCCTTCCTCGCATAACCGGGAGCGGGGGGAAGAAGCTAAGAAGAGCCCTTGCACGCGGAGATTTGCGAAGGAGGGGATCCCTTTGCCGAGAAGACGGGGAATCATGTCCGACGCATTGAAAGCAGAATTGGCCAAGGAACTCGGATTTTACGACGTGGTGCAGCGTGAAGGTTGGGGAGGCATCACCACCCGTGATGCAGGGAACCTGGTGAAACTGGCCATTCAAAAGGCAGAACAACAATTGGCCCGCAAAGGGGCCGGTCCCGCGTGAGAGGGCAGGCACATCCGGGAGATCTCTCCCGGATTTTTCACGGAACAAACCGGCATCTTCCGGGTGACGATCGGCCCGTTCACCGTTTATTTCCAGCCATATCATGATAAAATAAGGAAAATATTCGGCCTGAGCTTGCCAGCGGTCTGGGGGCTTGGTCACAATGGAGAGGACGGACAGACGGTATGACCGGATGGAGGGAAGAGTGCAAATGGTTTCGGAAAAGGCGCCGGCCAAAATCAATCTGACGCTGGATGCGCGATACAAAAGGCCGGACGGATATCATGAACTGGAAATGGTGATGACAACCGTGGACCTGGCGGACCGGATCGATCTGGAGGACAGGGACGGCTCCTCCATCACCCTCGAATCCAGTTCGGGGCTGGTTCCGCAGGACGAACGGAACCTGGCATACCGGGCCGCGGCGCTTCTCCGGGAAAAAACGGGCGTGCGCCGGGGTGTACATATCCGCATTCACAAACGAATTCCGGTGGCGGCGGGATTGGCGGGCGGAAGCAGTGACGCCGCGGCCACGCTCCGGGGGCTCAACAGGTTGTGGAAGTTGGGACTGTCCGGACGGGAACTGGCGGACATCGGAGCCGAAATCGGCTCCGACATCCCGTTCTGCGTGCATTCCGGAACGGCTGTCGCCAAGGGGCGCGGAGAGATTTTGGAACCTCTTCCCGCGCCGCCGCCTTGTTGGGTGGTGCTCGCCAAACCGGCCCACGGCGTTTCCACCGCCGATGTGTTCGGACGGTTGAACGTCGGAGCCATCTCGGAGCGACCGGACACGGAAGCGATGGCGGAAGCGGTGTGCTCGGGGGATTTTGACCGGATCACGGGTCTTCTGGGAAACGTCCTGGAGCCGGTGACGATGGGCATGCACCCCGAAGTGGGGAAAATCAAACGAAAAATGCTGGAGTTCGGGGCGGAAGGGGCGCTCATGTCCGGCAGCGGCCCCACGGTGTTCGCGCTTGTGCGGAAGGAATCGAAGGCGAAAAGACTGGTGAACGGGCTGAAGGGATTCTGCCGGCAAGTGTTTGCCGTACGCATGTTGGGCAAGCCCATCGATTCTCTTGATTGAATCCGGACGAAATGATATATTTCATCCAGTAACTTTCGGATTGGCGAGGGATAGACATGGAAAAATGGAAGCGAAGCGCGAGATTGGTTGACATGACCCGGCAATTGCTGGGTGAGCCCCGCCGGCTGATCCCACTCACCGCTTTCGCTCAACGGTATCAGGCGGCCAAATCCTCGATCAGCGAGGACTTGGACATCATCGATGACGTGCTTCGCGCCGAAGGTGGAGGAGAACTGGAGACGCTCGCCGGTGCGGCGGGGGGTGTCCGGTATCTTCCGGGCATTCACGCCTCCCACGCGATGAAGATTGTGGAGAAGCTTTGCGGGAAACTGTCCGACGCGGACCGGTTGCTTCCCGGGGGATTCCTTTACGTATCCGATCTCTTGGGAGATCCCGTTCTCCTGTCAGAGATCGGCCGGATCTTCGCTTCCGTTTTTGCCCGGAAGACCGTGGATGCGGTGATGACGGTGGAGACCAAAGGCATACCGCTCGCTTATGCCACCGCCTTTTATCTGCGGGTGCCCGTGGTGATTGCCAGATACGGATACAGGGTGACCGAAGGTTCCGTGGTCACGGTGAACACCGTATCCGGTTCCGGAGGGACCATGCGTCAACTTTCCCTGTCCAAGCGCAGTCTGGCCCAGGGATCCCGCGTGCTCATCATCGATGATTTCATGAAGGGCGGAGGAACCGTTCGGGGAATGATGGACCTGTTGTCCGAATTTCAGGCGGAAGTGGCCGGAATCGGCGTGATGTTGGAATCGCGGACCGAGCAGCGGCTGGTGGATTCCTGGGTGTCACTCGCCCAGGTGAAGGAAGTGGACATGAACAAGCGGCGGATCGAAGTGGTTCCCGGCAACGTGTTTGATCCCGAAGGAGGACTGATCCCGTGTTGAAACCCGTGCAAACTTCCGAAGCCCCCCGGGCGATCGGACCGTACTCCCAGGCGGTCGTGACGGGGGATCTCATCTTCACTTCCGGGCAGATTCCCCTGACGCCGGACGGAGAGTTGGTGGAAGCGGACATCGTCAAGCAGACGCACCAAGTGATTCAAAACGTGCGCGCCGTGCTCAGGGCGGCCGGCAGCGACCTGGACCGCGTGGTGAAAACCACGTTGTTCATCAAAGACATGAATCAGTTTGCCGCCATCAATGACGTGTATGCCGAATATTTTTCGGATCACAAGCCGGCCCGCTCCTGCGTTGAAGTGGCCCGTCTGCCGAAAGACGTCCTCATCGAGATGGAAGTCATCGCCCTGAAGAAATGACGACCGAAATCTCCGTGATCTTCCGCGAAGCCGGTCGGATTCACCGGGGCCCTGTCGAAAATTTTCAACCACCGGACAGGAGGAAATGAAATCCCTTCCAGAGAATAGGTAAAACGATACATCTCTGGAAATAGGTGGTGGAAACGTTCATGGAAATCACGGATGTTCGTCTTCGCAGGGTCAACAAGGAAGGGCGGATGCGAGCCATCGCCTCCATAACCATCGATAGCGAATTTGTCATTCATGATATCCGCGTGATCGACGGGAACAACGGCATGTTTGTGGCGATGCCGAGCAAGCGGACTCCCGACGGCGAGTTCCGCGACATTGCTCATCCGATCTGTCAGGAAAGCCGCGAGAAGATCGAGGCCGCCGTGCTGGGGGAATATTACCGGGTCGGTGAGCTCGAAGCGTTGAATGAAGAGAAACAAGAGATGGAAAAAGCCGTCAACGTGGAATGATCGTCAAAATATGGAAGATCATCCGGGCATCTCCGGTTTCGGATGGAAAGGGAGAGTGCGGGTTCAGCCCTCGGGACGGACAGGCGCTCAACTCCCCTTCCGCGGAACCGGAGGTGTTTTTTTTGTTGCCAAATCGTTCGGTCAGGTTCGGTTGCAAAAGTGGGGGGGTTGGGATATATTCAGGAAGGAAGTTTTCAGAAACGGGGGCGCAATTCATCATGCAACGACTGTACGCGATCGTCCTGGCAGCGGGAAAGGGAACCCGGATGAAGTCCCGCAAGAAACACAAGGTACTTCATCCGGTGTGCGGAAAACCGATGATCGAGTATATCCTGGATGCCATCTCCCATCTTCAGGCCGAGAAAACCGTTCTCGTCGTGGGGCATCTCGGGGATTCGCTGAAAGAGGCACTGGGAGACCGGGTCCTGTTTGCGGAACAAACGGAGCAGCTCGGAACGGGACACGCCGTCATGCAGGCCGCGGGAATCCTGGAGAAGGAAGATGGCATCACTCTGGTGCTGAACGGTGACCATCCGCTCTTCACGGCGGAAACCCTTCAAAAACTGGTCCGACGGCACAAGGAAGAAGGAGCCGCGGCCACGGTGTTGACCGCCGTTTTCGAGGACCCCACCGGTTACGGTCGCATCAAGAGAAACAGCGGTGGCGGTGTGGACGGCATCGTCGAGCACAAGGATGCCACCGAAGAGGAGCGCGCCATCCGGGAAGTGAGCCTCGGCACGTTCTGCTTTGACAACCGCAAGCTGTTCGCCGCTCTGGCTCACGTGAAAAATGACAATGCCCAGGGGGAATACTACCTCCCCGACGTGATCGGGATCTTGCGCGATCAAGGAGAGCACGTCAGTGCCCACATCCTGGAAGAAACGGATGAGGCCATGGGGGTCAACGACCGCGTTCAGCTGGCGGAAGCGGAAAAAATCATGCGCCGCCGCATTCTCCGGAAGCACATGCTCAACGGGGTGACCATCGTCGATCCGGAGAACACGTACATTGAGGCAGACGTGCAAATCGGTGCCGACACCCTGATCGAACCGGGATGCAGTCTGCGGGGGAGCACGGTGATCGGAGAGGGATGCCGGATCGGACCCCAGGCCGACCTGGCCGACGTGATCGTGCATGATGACGCGCAGATCCGGTATTCCGTCATTGAACGTTCGGAAATCCGGGAGCGGGCGGTCGTCGGTCCTTTCACCTACATCCGTCCCGGAACGGATCTCGGCGCCGACACGAAAGCGGGAGCTTTTGTCGACCTGAAAAAGGCCAAAATCGGCCATGGTACGAAGATTTCCCATCTGGCCTACGTGGGAGACGCGGAGGTCGGGGAGAAAGTCAATATCGGCTGCGGAGTCATCACCGTCAATTACGACGGGGTCCACAAACACAAAACCGTCATCGAAGACGGAGCGTTTGTCGGATGCAATGTGAATCTCATCGCCCCGGTCACCGTGGAAAAAGGAGCTTACGTGGCCGCCGGCTCCACCATCACGCATGATGTGCCGGAAGGAGCCCTCGCCATCGCCCGCGAGCGTCAGACGGTCAAGCCGGGGTATGTGGAAAAATTGATGGCGAAACACGCCAAAAAGTGAATACCAAGTGGAGGAACGTGTTTCTTATGCCCAAATCCCGTTTGCAAGTGTTCAGCTGCAATTCCAACCTCACACTGGCCAAGGCGATCTGCGAACACATCGGCATTCCGCTCGGGGATGCCGAGGTGGGCAAATTCAGCGACGGGGAAATCCACGTCAAGCTGAATGAAAGCGTTCGCGGTTCCGATGTGTACGTGATCCAGTCCACCTGTGATCCGGTCAACCAGCACCTGATGGAGCTTCTGGTCATGGTGGATGCGCTCCGCCGCGCTTCCGCCGGCACGATCAACGTCGTGATTCCGTACTACGGGTATGCCCGTCAGGACCGCAAGACCCGTGCGCGTGATCCGATCACCGCGAAATTGGTCGCCAACCTGATCGAAACGGCCGGTGCGCACCGCATCATCACCATGGATCTTCACGCCACGCAGATCCAAGGGTTCTTCGACATCCCGGTCGATCATCTGATGGGTGTGCCGATCCTGGCGGAATATTTCCGGGGAAAACAATTGAAAGACGTGGTCGTCGTCTCTCCGGACCACGGTGGAGTGATTCGGGCCCGCCGTCTGGCGGAGCGGTTGGAAGCTCCCATCGCCATCATCGACAAACGGCGTCCGGAACCCAACGTGGCCGAAGTGATGAGCATTGTCGGAGATGTGAAGGGCAAGACGGCCATCATCATCGATGACATCATCGATACCGCCGGCACGATCACCCTGGCCGCCAATGCCTTGCTGGAACACGGCGCGAAAGAAGTCTACGCCTGCTGCACTCATCCCGTCTTCTCCGGACCGGCCATCGAGCGGATCCGTGATTCCAGCATCAAGGAAATGGTGGTGACCGACACCATTCCTCTTCCGAAGCACAAACAGCTGGACAAAATCCGGGTGCTTTCGGTGGCACGCCTGATCGGCGACGCCATCGTCCGGGTTCACAACGAACAATCGGTCAGCAAGCTGTTCGACTGAATGCGTTTTACGGGGCATCCGCTGTGGAGCCCCTTTTTTCACCCGAACAATCCAACGGCGAGCGGAGGATGACAATGAAACTGATCGTGGGATTGGGCAATCCGGGCATCCGCTATGCCCGAACGCGGCACAACGCGGGGTTTTGGGTGATCGATGAACTGAGCCGCCGCTGGGGAATCCCCGTGAAAAAAGAGAAATGGAAGGCGGAGATCGGCGAAGGCATCGTCAACGGGGAAAAAGTGATCCTGATGAAACCGATGACTTACATGAATCTGTCCGGGGAAGCGGTTCGACCGGCCAAGGATTGGCTCAAGGTGGACGATGACAACCTGCTGGTCATTTACGATGATCTGGATTTGCCCCCGGGAAGAATTCGCCTCCGTTTGTCGGGAAGCAGCGGCGGTCACAACGGAATGAAATCGATCATCGCCTGTTTGGGAACGGACCGGTTCAAGCGAATCCGCATCGGCATCGGGCGGCCGGATCCCGGCGTATCCGTGCCGGATCACGTGCTGTCCCCGTTTTTGTCGGAAGAGCTGGACGTCGTGATGGACAGCGTGGATCGTGCCGCTTCCGCCGTGGAAAAATGGCTGGAGGCGGATTTCTTGACGGCGATGAACCAATTCAACAAGTGAAGCGAAAGAGATCCCCTTGTGGATCGGATCAGGTATGCTTTGCCTCTCCCGTGTGCATCCTAGAGGCAGGATGCCCGCAGAAAGGGGAGGCGTTTTCATTGATCGTGTACGTTTGTCGACATTGCGGCGCCCGGCTCGGCGAGTTGAATGAGGATGGGCTTACCGAGAGCCGGTTGGGCTTTGATCGGTTGACCCCGGACGAACGAAAGGATATAATAACGAATGATATGAATGGAAATCAAATCGTTCGTGTCACTTGCGAATCCTGTCAGCAAGTGCTTGAAAGTCATCCGGAACGCTTGCTATTGCCTCGTTTGTATCACTGATGTTCGTTTACATTTTTATGATTTTATGGAAATTTTAAACGATACGTCGGAAATCCACCCTTCCGCCAGGAAACGAAACCGTTTACCGTCGGATTGGCAGGGGATGTTTTCTGACTATACCGAAAAAACGGCCTTGGCTTTGTCAAGCTGAGGCTTCTTTTCTATGCGACAAAGAAGGGGGGAACATCCTTTTGTTGCCGCTTGTTCACATCATGCGACAAGACAACGATTTCCGTTCCACGGTGGCCGGACTCAAGGGCATGTTGCGGGAGCAGCTTGTCTCGGGCCTTTCCGGAACGGCCCGCATGCTGTTTGTCGCCGCCCTTCACATGGAGTCGAAACGGCCGGTTCTCCTCGTCACGCACAACCTCAATCAGGCACAGAAAGCGGTTGAAGACCTTCAGGAGTTGATTCCCAAAGACCAGGTGTTGATGTATCCGGCCAACGAGCTGGTCACCACGGAAATCGCGCTCGCCGGGGATGAGACGCTGGGGGAAAAGCTGGAAGTATTGTCCAGAGTCTCCCGGGATTTTTCCGGCGTCCTTGTCGTGCCTTTTTCCGGCTTGCGCAAGCTCTTTCCTCCCAAACGTCTGTTTGCGGCTGCCCATGCACGCTTGAAGGTGGGGCAGGTTCATCCGATCGGCCAATTTGCGGAACACTTGGTCAAGACCGGCTATGTTCGGACGGAAATGGTGGAAAAGCCCGGAGAGTTCAGCGTGCGGGGAGGCATCGTGGACGTTTATCCGGCCAATTTCGACCAGCCGGTCCGCATCGAGTGGTTTGACGATGAAGTGGACTCGATCCGACCGTTTTCCGTCGACGATCAGCGTTCTTTGGACAAATGGAGCGAAGTGCTGATTCCTCCGGCCAAGGAATTGTTCGGTTCGGTGGATACTCTCCGCAAAGCGGCCGACCGGGTGCAAGCCCTGCTCGACGAACGGATGGCTGCCGTCCGGGATGCGGAACTTCTCGAGAAGCTGCGCGAGGGCGTCGGCCTGGATGTGGAGCGATTGCGAAACGGAACCCTGTTCACCGGCGTGTACAAGTATGTCAGCCAGATTTACCCCGACGCGGAGACGTTGCTTCATTATCTCTCCAAAGATACGGTCATCGTCCTTGACGAGCCCACCCGGATTCTTGAAAGCGCCCGGCAAATGGAGCGGGAAGAAGCGGAATGGCAAACGGTGCTGTTGAAGCAGGGGGAGATGCTGCCGGGCCTTCGCATCTCGGTCGGTCATGAGGAAGTGCTGCTCAAAAATGATCGGCAACGGGTGCACCTTTCGCTGTTTTTGAGGCAGGTCCCGGGGCTGCAGCCGCAAAACATCGTGCAGATGATGTGCCGGAGCATGCAGCAGTTTCACGGACAGATGCACGTGTTGAAAACCGAGTGGGAGCGTTGGGTCAAGGGCGGATTCCGGCTCATCTTCATGGCCAGCAGCGAAGAGCGGGCGGATCGTCTGGAACGGGTGCTCGGCGATTACGGCATGAAAGTGCACCGGGATGTGTCCGATCTGCCTCCGGCGCCCGGAAAACCGGTGATTCGCATCGGAGCGCTGCAGAGCGGGTTTGAACTGGCGGCCAGCCGGTTGGCCGTTGTCACCGAGGGAGAAGTGTTCACCCAGAAGCAGCGCCGTCCGCGGCGCAGTTCCAAGCTGGATCATGCGGAGAAAATCAAGGGCTATCAGGAATTGAAACCCGGTGACTACGTGGTTCACGTCAATCACGGCATCGGGCGTTATCTGGGCATCGAGACGCTGGAAGTGGGGGGCCTTCACAAGGATTATCTGCACATCCAGTATGCGGGGAATGACAAGCTGTACGTTCCGGTCGAACAGATCGACCAAATCCAGAAATATGTGGGCAGCGAAGACAAGGCCCCGAAAATTTACAGCCTGGGCGGCGGCGAATGGAGCAAGGTAAAGAACAAGGTTCGCAGCTCCGTTCAGGACATCGCGCAGGAATTGCTCGAACTGTACGCGAAGAGACAACAGGCGAGGGGATATGCGTTTTCCAAGGACACGCCGTATCAGAAGGAATTCGAGGCGATGTTCCCTTACGAGGAAACGCCCGACCAGCTTCGCTCCATCGAAGAGATCAAGAAGGACATGGAAAGCCCGCAACCGATGGACCGGCTGCTGTGCGGCGATGTCGGTTACGGGAAAACGGAGGTGGCCATCCGGGCCGCATTCAAGGCGGCCATGGACGGAAAGCAGGTGGCCGTGCTGGTGCCCACCACCATCCTCGCCCAGCAGCATTATGAGACGTTTCGCGAGCGTTTCGCCGAATTTCCGGTGACCGTCCGCGTCCTGAACCGTTTCCGCACGCGCAAGGAACAAAAGGAAACGCTGGAGGGGTTGGCAAACGGCACCGTGGACGTGGTGATCGGCACGCACCGCCTCTTGTCGAAGGACGTTCGGTTCAAGGATCTCGGTCTGCTCATCATCGATGAAGAACAGCGCTTCGGGGTAAAGCACAAAGAAAAGATCAAGCAGTTGAAGCATCAGATCGATGTGCTCACGCTCACCGCGACGCCGATTCCCCGGACGCTGCACATGGCGATGATCGGAGTGCGCGACTTGTCCGTGATCGAGACTCCTCCGGAAAACCGTTTTCCGGTCCAGACATATGTCCTGGAGTATTCGGGGGCCTTGGTGCGCGAAGCGATCGAGCGTGAACTGGCCCGCGGCGGACAGGTGTATTTCCTTTACAACCAGGTGCAGAACATCGAACGGATGGCGGAACAGATTCGCATGCTGGTCCCCGACGCCCGCGTGGCCGTCGCTCACGGGCAGATGCCGGAAACCGAGCTGGAACGCGTGATGCTTGACTTTCTGGACGGGGAGTACGATGTGTTGGTCAGCACGACGATCATCGAGACCGGGGTGGACATTCCCAACGTCAACACGCTGATCATTTACGACGCGGACAAGATGGGCCTGTCCCAGCTGTATCAGCTTCGAGGGCGGGTCGGACGATCCAACCGCATCGCGTACTCCTATTTCACCTACCAACGGGACAAGGTGCTCAGCGAAGCCGCGGAGAAGAGATTGCAGGCCATCAAGGAATTCACCGAGCTGGGTTCCGGATTCAAGATCGCCATGCGCGATTTGTCCATCCGCGGGGCCGGCAACATTTTGGGAGCCGAACAGCACGGTCACATCGCCAGCGTCGGATTTGAACTGTACAGCCAGATGCTGAAAGAAGCGGTGGCGGAGCTGCAGGGCAAACCGGTATCCGAAGAACCGCGGGATCCGGTGATCGAGCTGTCCGTCGATGCTTATCTGCCGTCGGAGTACATCCGCGACGAAAAGCAGAAGATCGAGCTGTACAAGAAAATCCGCGCCGTCAGGTCCGTGCAGGAAGCGATCGATCTCGAGGAAGAGATCGAAGACCGGTTCGGCGATCTTCCCGACCCGGTCCGCATGCTGCTCAAACTGGCGCGCATCAAGGCATACGCCATCCGCTACGGCTTTGAAGCCGTGGAGCAGCAGACGGATCAGAAAGGCAAGGAAAAAGTGGTTCTCTGGTTGCCGATCGACGTTTACAAGCGGATCGACTGGGACGGGAAAATGGGCAAAATTCTCGCCGATTTCCCCACATTGACCTTCTCCACCGGAGCGCAGCGGTTCGCATTCGCTTTTCCGCTCAAAGGGTTGTCGCTCACGTCGATTCTGGATGTCGTGGAAACGTTTTTGGCCCGGTTCGAAAACGCGTTAGAGGAGAAGGGAGTCATGCAAGATGCAAAAGCGGAATAACAGGTGGCTGAAGGGACTGCTTGCGGTGCTCTTGTCGGGAGCGCTCGTGCTGACGGGCTGCGGGGGACAGAAGGAAGAGGACACGTCCGCCAATCCGCAGGAGGCGGTGAAAGAATTCAAACCGCTCCCCACGGACAGCACGAAAAAAGTGCTGGAATACAAAGGGGGCAGCGTCGCGGAGGGAGAGCTGAACCGGTATCTGAACCTGATGGCGTTTCTCGATCAACAAATCGGGTTCATCATCGCCAACATGAAAGAGGAAGAATCCAAGCAGTTTCGTGAAGAAATGGCCAAAGATCTGGCCTCCCGCCGGTACATCGCGACCCTGATCCAAAATGACGCCGAATACGGAAAAAAAGCCGACGAATCCATGAAGCAGTTTGAATCGGAACTTTTGGGCGCGGCTTCCGAACAGGATGGAAAGGGGCCGAAAACGCTGGACGAGGCCATCAAGGACAAAGGGTTTGCCAAAGAAGACCTCCATCGCTTTTTCGTGGAATATCACAAGATCGAACAATTCCTGAATGATCGGCTGAAAAACGTTCAGGTCGATCAGGTCAAAGTGCAGCACGTTCTGGTGTCGGTGGGGGACGGTTCGGAAGGCACGGTGAAGCGGACCGACGCCGAAGCCAAGAAGCGGGCCGATGAAGTGAAGAAAAAGCTGGAAGCGGGAGAGGACTTCGCGGCCATTGCCAAACAGTATTCGGATGATCCGGGATCCAAGGACAATTCCGGCATGTACGAGGGAGATCCCGACCAGTTCGTTCCCGAATTCGCCAATGCCTGCAAAACGCTTCCGATCGGCAAGATCAGCGATCCGGTGAAAACGCAGTTCGGATACCACGTCATGAAAGTGACGGAGCGCAAGAAAATTCCCGCCACGCAGGCGAGCGAAGAAGCCCAGATGGAAAAGAAAAAGGAAATTTACCAGCAGTTCATCGACAAGGAACTGGGGGCCCGCGTGATCGCCTGACGGAAAAACGGACAAGCGGAAGTTCCCGACCCGTCGGAACGGACGGCTACCTGCTGTTGACCGCGGGACATGCCGGGGAGCGTGAAACGGAACCTGATTCAGGTTCCGTTTTCTGTATTTGGAAACCGCATAATAAATTGGCAGCGGAAGAATACTATGGGCGTAGCCAGGACTGATACAAATTTGAGTGAAAGAGAGGCATGCGTCCAAATGAAGGCAACCGGCATCGTGCGTCGGATCGACGACCTCGGGCGTGTGGTGATCCCGAAGGAAATTCGCCGGACGCTCAGAATCCGGGAGGGAGATCCGCTCGAAATCTTTGTTGATCGTGACGGAGAAGTCATTTTGAAAAAATACTCCCCCATCGGGGAATTGGCAGACTTTGCGCAGGAATACGCGGAATCGTTGTTTGAGAATATCCAGCACCCCGCATTGATTTGCGATCGCGACGCCGTCATCGCCGTTGCCGGGGTGTCGAAGAAGGAATATCTCGAAAAGCCGATCGGTGAACTGGTGGAGAGCTGCATGGAGCAGCGGCGGTACCATCTGGAAACCAACCCGGGAACGGTGGAAATCTTCAAGGGAATGCCCGAGGAATACCAGTCGTTCGTGATTGTCCCGATCAATGCCGGCGGGGACCCGATCGGAGCCGTCATTCTCCTTTCCAAAAAGGATGGCGTCCGAATGGGAGAACTGGAAGTGAAGCTGGCGGGAACGGCGGCGTCTTTCCTGAGCAAACAGATGGAGCAGTGATGCGCGCGGCGTCGTTCACCGCCCGTCCTTTTCCCGGCCGGCGTCCCGCCGGGGTTCGACCGGCCCTGGCGGCTGTCGTCAAATCTTGTTCGGATGTCATCCGGGGGTCCCGGACGGGGCCGGGATCTTTTCGCACGGAGCGCTCCTTGTGCATCCGGAACCGGATGGTTTCCGGTTCGGGGAGATCTTTTCGGACGCGTTTTTTCCGCGTCCTTTTTCTTTTCCCGGAATTCCCTGCGTACCGTCTTTCGTCCCATGCTTCCGCTTTTGTATAATGTAAGGAATGCGGGGAAGGGAAAGGGGTACATCATGGCTGAGGCACGGCAGTCTTTTGTCCGTGGTGCGGCGATCCTGGGATTCGCCCTTCTGATCAGCAAGTTTTTGGGAGCCGCTTACCGGATTCCGTATCAGAACATCACGGGCAACGAGGGAATGTACGTTTATCAGCAAGTTTACTCGCTCTACAGTGTTCTGTTGACCCTGGCGACGGCGGGTTTTCCGCTGGCCATTTCCAAAATGGTTTCCGAGAAACTGGCATCCGGGGACTCCGCGGGGGCCCGGGAGGTTTTTCGCGTTTCCGCGGCGACCCTGTCCCTGGCGGGATGCCTTCTTTTTGTCCTGCTGTTTTTCGGAGCGGAGAGCATCGCCGAATGGATGGGCAACCGGGAAGCCCTGACGCTCCCGATTCGGGCCGTTGCCCCCGCGCTCCTGGTCGTACCGTTGGTTTCCGCGGCGCGCGGTTATTTCCAGGGCACGCAAAACATGATGCCCACCGCGGTGTCCCAAGTGACGGAGCAGACGTTTCGGGTGGCGACCATCCTCATCTTGTCCTGGTATTTCATGGAGATCGGATGGGGCACGGTGTACGCCGGAGCGGGGGCGATGTTCGGGTCCTTCGTGGGAGCGGTCGCCGGACTGGCGGTCTTCGCCGTTTTCCGAAGCTCCGCGGGGAAAGGAGTCAAGCGGCGGATATCGCCGTTCACCGGGAATGGAAATTCCGGACGGTTGGTGCGGGATCTCCTGGCTCTGTCGTTGCCGGTCTGTCTGGGATCGTTGGTGATTCCGCTGTTTTCGCTGGTGGACTCGTTCACCGTGGCCAACCTGTTGGTGGCCGGAGGGATGGATCTTTCGTGGGCGGTGAATGAAAAAGGCATTTATGACCGGGCGCAACCGTTGATTCAGTTCGGGTCGTTCTTTGCCACGGCCATCGCCTTGTCCGTGGTGCCGGCCATCGCCGAGGCCCGGACGGAAGGGAAACATCGGGAGGCGGAAAAACGCGCCGCCTTGTCCGTCCGCCTGACCTGGCTGTTCGGGTTGCCGGCTTCGCTGGGCCTGTTTTTGATTGCGGAACCGGCCAATGTCATGTTGTTCGAAGACGCGGCCGGAACCGACGCACTTGCCCTCATGTCATTCACGATCCTTTTTTCCACGCTGCTGATCACCACGTCCGGAGTCTTGCAGGGGTATGGACGCGTGATCGTGCCGGCCGTTTCGCTCCTGACGGGAGCGGGAATCAAATGGGTGCTCAACGTTTTCCTGATTCCCGGGCTCGGGATTCGTGGTGCGGCCCTGGCGACGGTGGCGGGCTATCTGGTGGCCGTGGTGATCAATCTGGCCGTTCTCGTTCCGCTGGCCCCCGCGCTCCGACGGGAAACGGACGGTCTGTGGCGGAGCCTCATCGCCGTATTCTGGATGAGCGCGGCGGTGTTCGGGGTTTGCATGGGCGTTCAGGCCGTGCTTCCGGCAGGACTTGCCGACCGGGCGGCGATGAGCGTGATCGCACTCACGGGTCTGGTGACGGGAGCATGCGTGTACGGATGGGCACTGCTTCGCTTCGGTGCACTTCGCATGGATGAGATCGAAACGCTGCCGAAGATCGGAAAACGGATCCGGGCCCTCGGCGAAAAAAAACGTTGGTTCCGTGCATGAAGGAGGGGTGCGCAAATGAATGGCAAGATCGTGATCACCGGACTTGGATTCGGGGATGAGCATGCCCTGTCGTTGGGGACGCTAAAGCTGCTGGAGTCGGCGGGCCGGCTGTTCCTTCGGACCGACAAACATCCCGTGGTCCGCTGGATTCGCGAGCGGGGGATCTCCTTTGAGACCATGGACGAGGTTTACAGGCGGCACTCCGCGTTTGAACAAGTGTATGAAGAAATCGCCGAACGGCTGCTGCGGGAAGCGGACACCGGTGAAACCGTGGTGTACGCCGTTCCCGGTCATCCGCGGGTGGCCGAACGGACAACGGTGCTTCTTCTCAAACGGGGGCCGGAGCGGGGAATCGACGTGAGCGTGCAAGGAGGACATAGTTTTCTGGATCCCTTGTTCACGTCTCTCGGCATCGATCCCGTGGAAGGGTTTCAGCTGCTGGACGGCACCGCTTTGGACGCGGGTCGGATCGATCCCCGGGGGCATGTGGTCATCGCTCAGGTGTATGATCGCATGACCGCGTCGGACGTGAAACTGACGTTGATGGACGTGTACCCGGACGACCATCCGGTCACGGTGGCATCCGCCTGCGGCATTCCCGGCAAGGAGCGGACGGTTTGTGTTCCCCTTTACGAACTGGATCATGAAGACCGCTTTGATGACCTGACCACGGTGTATGTGCCGCCCGTCCGCGATGATCGGAATCTGTACGGACGTTTTGAATTTCTCGAAGGGATCATCCGCACGCTCCGGGGACCGGACGGATGTCCGTGGGATCGCAAACAGACGCACGAGAGCCTTCGGCCCTACCTGTTGGAAGAAGCGCACGAATTTCTGGAGGCCGTTGCGGAGGATGACCCGGAAGCCATGGCGGACGAACTGGGGGACATTCTGCTCCAGGTCATGCTTCATGCCCAGATCGCCTCGGAAAGCGGTGACTTCGACATTCATGAAGTCATCGGGCGGTTGAGCGACAAGATGATTCGCCGTCACCCCCACGTGTTCGGGGAAGGGAAGGCGGAAACCGCGGAAGAAGTCAAGGCCAACTGGGAACGGATCAAGCGTCAAGAACGCGGCGGCGAAGCGGAACCGGGCATTCTTTCGGGGATTCCCAAGGGCCTTCCGGCGCTTTCTCTGGCGCATGCCCTGCAGAAAAAGGCGGCCAAGGTGGGATTCGACTGGGACCGGGTGGAAGAGGTCTTCGGAAAGATTTACGAGGAATTGGACGAACTGCAACGGGCGGAAAACGGGAAAGCCATCGAGGACGAGTTCGGCGATTTGCTCTTTGCGGTCGTCAATCTCTCCCGGTTCCTGAAGGTGGATCCCGAACTGGCCCTGCTCGGTGCGTGCCGCAAGTTTCGTCGGCGGTTCGGACATATCGAGCAGCGGGCCCGGGAATCGGGGCGTCGGCTTCAGGAGATGTCTTTGGAAGAAATGGATCAGTGGTGGAATGAAGCCAAACAATCGGAAAAATGAGGAGACGGATCCGGAATCCGGGAAGGGAATTCCCCCGGTTTCCCGAATTGGATAAAGAAGGCACGAGGTGTCATCATGAGACTGGACAAGTTCCTCAAAGTGTCGCGACTCATCAAGAGGAGGACGTTGGCAAAGGAAGTGTGTGATCAGGGCCGGGTGACGGTGAACGGCACCTCCGCAAAGGCGGGCACCGTTCTCAAGCCCGGTGACGAGATCACGGTGCGGTTCGGAAACCGGTCGGTGACGGTGCGGGTGGAAGAGCTTCGGGAGAACGCGAAAAAAGAGGAAGCCGGACGGATGTACACCGTTCTCCGGGAGGAAACCGGAGGCGGGGAGAGCGATCGTTCGGACGGGGAAGAAGATTGACGCTCCGGCATGCCGGGGTGTCGGGGAATCCGGAGGGAACCGGATTCGGAAAAAACTTCTAACCGGGAGGCTTTGTCCATATCATGTTACCTAGAGAGGAGGGTACGTGAGATGGGCGAGGAGCTGTATTCCGGCAACCGGCATGAAATCATTCTCACCAATCGCGGAATGGTGGAGATTACGGGCGTCAATCGCGTCGAGAGTTTTGACAGTGAAGAATTCCTGCTGAAAACGGAGTGCGGGTACCTGGGCATCCGCGGGCAGGATCTTCGCATCCGGAGCCTGGATCTGGAATCGGGCAGGGTATCCATCGAAGGACATCTGATGGATCTCGGGTACCTGGACGGCCACGGCGCTCCCGCTTCCGAACGGGCCAAGGGAATTCTGGGGCGGATCTTCCGATGAATCTGGAAATGCAGTGGACGGCCATGGGGCTCATGATGGGGTCCGGACTGATTCTCGGAGTGGTGCTCGATGTATACAGGGCCTTGAAAATCCGGCTTCATCTGAGGGGATGGGTCGTCTCTCTCGTCGACCTGTTGTATTGGACCGGTTCCGCCCTGCTGGTGTTTGCTCTTTTGATGTGGAGCAATCGGGGGGAACTCCGGTTTTACCTCGTGGCCGCCGTGCTGCTGGGATTTTTTCTGTATCATCGCTGGTTCACCCGTCCCGTCCTGCGGATCATCCGCCGGATCATCGCGGGCGTGGAATGGACGGCCCTTCAGGTGTACCGCACCTTCATGGTGGTGGTGTGGACCCCCCTCGTGGCCCTGGCCGGGGCGGCGTGGCGCCTGCTTCGGTGGCTGTATCGCCTGCTTCTCTCGATCGTCCGGATTTGTTTGACTCCCGCTTTCGTGTTGGTCAGGCCCGTCGTTCAATTCGCGTCCCGGAAAGCCGAACCGGTCGTCCGACGGATCCGCGCGGCAACATCGAAGTTCTCAACCTGGTGGAAGCAGATTCGGAAAAAGGGTGGATCGTGATGCCGGTGAATCAAGACAACATCCTTGCTTTTCAGGGAGCGCGCAAGGACCGAAAGGTCGGGAACCGGAAACCCCGGCCCGCCCTGCATCCGTCCGTACGCCGCCGGAGACTGCTTTGGCTGGCCGTCATGGCGATCGTGTCGATCTACACGTTGTACGGATGGATCACGCAACAAAACCGCATCTGGGAAAAAGAACAACAGTTGGCCGCCAAGAAACAACAACTCGCCAGCATGCAGGAAACCAACAGGCTGCTGCAGGAAGAGATTCGCAGATTGAAAACCGATGAAAACTATTTGCTGGAACTGGCTCACTCGATGGGGTACGGCAAACCGGGCGAGGAAATTTACACGATTCGGGAATGACGCCGCTTCCGGGTGAGGCCGCCCGGGGTTCGTCGCGAAAGTCCCGGAAACCGGGGGAGGCGTTTCCGACGGAAGCTTCGTCCGGACCGGGGAATCCCTTTCGATGCCCGGTCCGGACGGGCCGACGGGGCGTTTCGTGAAAAAATTTGCCCCGGACACCGTTTGCCGGCCCCGTCATCCGGGAACCATGAATGAATGGACACACGCATCGGCCGGGTTCCCTGTTTGACGCGGCGGCCCCCGGGATTTCACGGAAACCAACACGACGGAACCGAATAATTTCAAAGACCTTCGCGGAAAAGATCCTCTCAATCCGCCACGAGGCACTTTCTGCCGAAAAAATTTTTGTCCCGGGTGTTGACATCGCTGCGGCACCTCCGTATAATAGGGATTGTTCGCAACGATCAACAATTTTCTACAACGACGCGGGGTGGAGCAGTCCGGTAGCTCGTCGGGCTCATAACCCGAAGGTCGCAGGTTCAAATCCTGCCCCCGCAACCAAAAACGTGGCGGCGTAGCTCAGCTGGCTAGAGCGTACGGTTCATACCCGTGAGGTCGGGGGTTCGAGGCCCTCCGCCGCTACCAAACCGTTTGAGAGGAGAAGGCGAGGGAACCCGTTGTTCGGGGAGTCGCCTTTTTTTTGTGGGATTGGCTGAGTTTGACCGAGGTGGAAGCGGAAGCGGGAGTGGTTTTGTGAATGTCGTGATCAAAAAGATCAAGTTCACCACCATCAACAAAACGTATACCGAAAAGATCAGGGACTGGCGGGGCCGCAACTGCTTTGCCACCCAGTACGCCAATCCCGACGGAAAGCGGATCTTCCTGACGTATTACCTGGTGCGCAAAGGGTACACCGTTTCCAAGGTGTTCGGGCGTTCCGGGGAATTCCTCTATTATTACTGCGACGTGATGCAGATGAAACAGGTGGGGCGGCTCCGGTATGTGATGGTCGATCTTCTCTTTGACCTGATCGTCTATCCCGACGGTCGCTATCATGTCCTGGACGTGGACGAGTTCGCCGATGCGGTGGAAAAAGGACAGATCCGCAAAAAGCAGCAGGTGCATGCCCTGCGGACGCTGGACCGGATGATCCGTTTGCAGACGGAACGCCGTCTGATTCCGCCGTTCATTCAGGAAGCCCGCATGTATCCCCTGACCGAACCGCTGTTGCGTCGACCCTGACGTTTCGACGCCTGCGCGGCGGGCGGTGTCCGTCGCTCGGAAGTTTTGTCGCTTTGCTTGCCCGCTCGAAGTTTGGCGACAGAAGCCGACGAAATCACGGACGGGAATCCGCGGCGTTTTGTGCCCGCTTCACGGGAAACCCCGTGCCTTTCATTCCGGAAAGCACCGCGTTTTGCGCGGATGGAGGCGATCCGGCAAATCTTGTCGGAAAAATTTTCTGATCATTCAGCGAATATGACAAACTTCTGAAATGCCCCCCGCTATAATGAGTGGCACCAACAGCAATTCGGCGGGGGGCTGATGACGTTGCGTTTGGGAACTCATCTGAAACGTCGTTTGACGATGTCGTTCATGAACCGGTTTCGTTTGGACCGGAGTCGGGCAAGAAGATTATGGCACCGGTTTGTCCAGCTGTGGCACATCCCGCTGCTGATCATGGGATTTTTGCTGGGGAGGGCCACGATCCTGGAGAGCGTGGCGCCGTTTGCGGCCGCGTATTTCGGCGTGGTGTACCATCTCGCGAGAAAACAATGGCCGGCGGTGATGGCCGCGCTCATTGCCGGGGCGGCGACGCTCGGCCCCCTGGAAGCGGCCAGGACGGGCGGAACGCTGCTCTTGGTGCTGGCGGTGCAGAAGATCTGGAGCTGGGCGGGCAAAGAGAGGATCGACTACGTCCCTTTCGTGGTGGCGGTGGGTGGCATCGCGGCCCGCCTGATGGAGATGGTTTGGGAAGGTTGGGATCCGTATTCGGGGATGCTGGCGGCCATGGAGGTGATGCTCAGTTTCATCCTCACCTTCATCTTTGTCCGGTGTCTCCCCTTGTTCACGGTCCGGAAGAAGCGATTCTTTCTCCGGCATGAGGAAATGGTGTGTCTGGTCATTCTGGTCGGTTCCGTGATGACGGGAACCATGGGGTGGGAAGTGGGCGGATTTTCCGTGGTTCACGTCGTTTCCCGCCTGGCCGTGCTGGTGCTTGCGCTGGTGGGCGGAGGATTGGTGAGCGCATCGATGGGGGTGGTCACCGGCCTGATCCTCAGTCTGTCCAATCCGGACAGTCTGGTGGAAATCAGTTTGCTCGCCTTTGCCGGGCTGTTGGCCGGCCTCTTTCGTGAAGGAGGCCGCATCGGTGTGTCCGTCGGGTTCATGCTCGGTGCCGCGATTCTGACTTTGTATGACGGCGGAACTTCCGCCATGTGGCGTTCGCTGCAGGAATCGGCGCTCAGCGTGGGATTGTTTCTGCTGATCCCCCGTGCGGTGTTTAAAAGCATGTCCCGGTATGTGCCGGGGACCCCTGAAAATCAGGCGGAACACCAGGATTACATCCGCCGTCTCCGTGACGTGACGGCCGCCAGGGTGGAACGGTTCACGGGGTTGTTTCAGGAACTGGCGCTCAGCTTTCGCGAAGAGGCGACCCGGCGCACCCGCGAGGATGAGGAACAGGTTCAGCGCTTTTTGGCCGACGTGATGAGCGAAGCCTGCATGGGGTGCCGGCTGTTCAGCAGATGTTGGGAAGAACGGGTGATTGAGACTTATCAGGGCATGACCCAGCTCATGACCATGGTGGAAGCGGGCGAGCGGGACGGGGACTTCACCCCGCCATCGTTTTGGATCCGCAGTTGCGACCGGCCGGAAAAAACCCTGGGAGCCATCCGGAAGCTCTACAAAGAGGCGGAACAGGAGATGTTCTGGCGGGAAAAAATGAAAGAATCCCGCCGCCTGGTGTCTGATCAGCTGGCCGGCATGGCGGAAGTGATGGGGGCGCTCGCGCGGGAAATCCGCCATGAAACGCAGGTGCTTGCCGCCCATGAAGAACAGATTCACGAGGCGATCGAACGGCTGGGCCTGTCCATCGGTCGGGTGGACGTGATCAATCTCGAAGAAGGGAAAGTGGAGATCGAGATTGTGATGCCGGACAGGGAAGGTCTGGAGGAATGCAAAAAACTGGTGGCTCCGCTTCTGACGGAGGTTCTTGGGGAACCGGTCACCGTTCAGCGGAAAGAAGTGAGGGACGGAACGCCCGGAGCGGTGATCACCATCGGTTCGGCCCAGCGATATGAACTGAAAACCGGTGTGGCCGGGGTGGCCAAAGGAGGAGGGGCGATCTCCGGCGACAGCTACGCATTCATGAATCTGGGAACCGGAAAATACGCCGTGGCCCTGTCCGACGGCATGGGGAACGGACAGCGCGCCAGAGAGGAGAGCACCGCGGCTCTCAAATTGATCCGCCGTCTGTTGCTCGCCGGCATGGGCGAAGGACGGGCGGTGGAGACGGTCAACTCGATCCTTCGGTTGCGGAGCAGCGACGAGATGTTTGCCACCATCGATCTGGCTTTGGTGGATTTGAACACGGCCCATGCCCGGTTCATGAAAATCGGTTCGTCCCCGGGTTTCATCAAGCGCGGAAAACAGGTGCTCAAACTGGAGGCATCCAATCCGCCGATCGGCATTCTTCCCCGCGTCGATGCGGAGCCGATCGAAATGCAATTGATGCCGGGTGATTTCATCATCATGGTGACCGACGGCGTTTATGACGGTCCGGGGCATCAGGCGATCGGGGACGAGGAGCTGGCCGCGCTCATCGCGCAGACGGACACGAGAGATCCGCAGGACTTTGCGGAAAGGCTGCTGAAACAAGTGGTCAACACCCATGAAGGGCGCATTTTTGATGACATGACGGTGATCGTCACGAAAGTGGAACGGCATGCGCCGGAGTGGTCCACCATCCGGTTGCCGGGCGTGGGCCGGGTGGAGCGGGCCAAAGCGGCCGGCTGAGGGAATTTCCGGACTGGCGGAAAGTTAACCGGCGGGATATCATGGAAACGGATTCCTTTTTCCGGGGATGCCCGGATTTTGCTTTTGAAGGAGAGTTCACCCGTGCTCATCTCCAAGATTCGCGAAGAACTGGAAACGGGCAGGCTGGTCGGGAAGGGGGACCGCGTGTTGTGTGCGGTGTCGGGCGGTCCCGACTCGACGGCGCTGCTTCAGGTGATGTGGGAGCTTCGGGAAGAAGGCGGTTTTTCGGTCGGAGCCGTGCATGTGAACCATCGGCTCCGGGGGGAAGAAAGCGAGGAAGACGCCCGGTTTGTCAAGCGGTTTTGCCTGGAGCGAAAGATCCCGGTCATCGTCCTTCAAGCCGATGTGGCCGGTGAACTCAAAGCCCGGGGCGGAAACCGCCAGGATGTGGCGAGGAAATGGCGGTACCGGCTGTTTCGGGAAGCGGCAAAACGCTGGAACGCAAACGTGCTGGCGCTGGCTCACCACGCGGATGACCAAGCGGAAACGGTGTTGATGCGCATGCTCCGGGGAGCCGGCCCCGGCGGGTTGACCGGAATGGAGAAAGTGCGCCGGTGGAAAGGGATTCGCCTGATCCGTCCGCTCCTCGGCTGTTCCAAAGAAGAGCTCGAAGCCTTCTGCCGGGAAAGGAACATCCGTCCCCGCCTGGATTCCAGCAATGAAAGCCTTGTTTATACGCGCAACTACGTCCGTCACAAAATCATGCCGGTGCTGGAAAGCGTGAATCCCCGGGTCAAACGGGCGCTCAACCAGCTGGCGGACATTCTTCGCGAAGAAGAACGGGTGTGGAAGGATCTGACCGAAGATGCCGTCCGGAAGGTGTGCCTCAGACGGGAAAGAGACGTGTGGGAGCTGGACGTTTCAAGTTTTCTTCACCTGCCCGTTGCTTTACAACGCAGGATGGTTAAACTAATATTAAGTTATCTTTCGGATGCGGAAAATCCGGACTGGACGTTGGATGCGGTGGAGCGGGCAAGGAATCTCGCGTTGGGGGACAACCCTTCCGCGCGTGCGGATTTGCCCGGAGGCATTCTGGCTTGTCGGGAATACGGACTCATGCGGTTGACGCGGCGCGGCGGGAACCAGGAAACGGCAGTCGAACATGGACCTGCTTCCGTCAGGATCCCGCTTGTCATCCCTGGCATGACGCCGCTTTCCGGATTGTCCGGCGCGATTCGTGCGTCCGTCAAGGAAGGATCATGGCACGGGCAGGTGGACGGGCGCGACAAAGCGGTGTTCGACCGGGACGCCCTGGAAGGTCCGTTGGTGGTGCGTTCCCGCAAACCGGGCGATCGGATGACGGTGTTGGGAATGAACGGAACCAAAAAATTGAAAGATGTATTCATGGAAGCGAAGATTCCCAAGCGGCTGCGTGACCGCCACCCCGTGGTCGAATGCGGGGGAGAGATCCTGTGGCTGCCCGGAATCAGACGCTCCGCCCTGGCGCCGGTCACGTCAGCGACCCGGCGATTTCTCTGTTTGGAGTGGGTCCGGGAAGAGGACCCGTCGGTTCCGCAGAAGCTTTCGCAAATACAGGAGGACTGTCATGCATCAGGACATCAAACAGATCTTGATCACGGAAGAGGAGATTGCCCGGAGGACGGCGGAGTTGGGCAAAGCGATCGCCGATGAATACCGGGACTTGTTTCCGCTGATGATATGCGTGCTCAAAGGGGCCGTTCCGTTCATGGCGGATTTCATCCGGAAAGTGGACATCCCGCTGGAAACGGATTACATGGCGGTCTCCAGTTACGGCAAATCCACGAAATCTTCCGGTGTGGTCCGGATTCTCAAAGATCTGGATGCATCGGTGGAAGGACGTCATATCGTCATCGTCGAAGACATCATCGACACCGGATTGACGCTCAGCTACCTGGTGGAACTCCTCAAGGGACGCGGAGCCGCTTCGGTGAAAATCGTGACGCTCCTTGACAAACCGGACCGCCGCAAGGTCGATCTGAAACCGGATTACGCGGGCTTCACCATTCCCGACGCGTTCGTGGTGGGGTATGGTCTCGACTATGCGGAGAAATACCGCAACCTTCCCTATATCGGCATTTTGAAGGAAGAGGTTTACCAGTCCTGAAATCCCGCTTTGTTGTATGGGCGCCGCGTGCTGTGATACAATGATACAAGTGGACCGAGAGGAGGCCAGGGATGAAAAACTTCTTCCTCAGGAACGGAGTATTATATATTATCCTCTTCCTTGTCATTGTCGGGGTTGTCAACATGATTGCCAATCCCAGTTCCGACACGAGAACGCTGTCATATGACGAATACACGAAAAAACTGCTCAACGGCGAATTGAAAGACATCATCGTGCAGCCCGAGAACGGGACGTTCTACATCGAGGGAAAATACAAAAACGAAAACAAGACGTTCATCACCCGGGGGCCCGAGGGGTACGGCAGCACGGTGATTCAGAACCTTGAAAAATCCGGGGTCAAGTGGGAGATCAAGGAACGCAAGGGAGATTCCCTGTGGTTTACCTTTTTCACTTCGCTCTTTCCCTTCGTGATCTTGTTGCTGTTGTTTTTCTTCGTGCTGAATCAGGCCCAGGGCGGCGGAAGCCGGGTCATGAATTTCGGCAAGAGCAAGGCGAAGCTCTACAATGAGGAAAAGAAGCGGGTCACGTTTGACGACGTGGCCGGTGCGGACGAAGAGAAAGCCGAGTTGGTGGAGATCGTCGACTTCCTGCGGGACAACCGCCGCTATGCCGCCATGGGCGCGCGCATTCCCAAAGGCGTGCTCCTCGTGGGTCCGCCGGGAACGGGGAAAACCCTTCTCGCCCGGGCCGTGGCCGGTGAAGCGAAGGTTCCCTTCTTTTCCATCAGCGGTTCGGACTTTGTGGAGATGTTCGTCGGTGTGGGTGCTTCCCGCGTGCGTGACCTGTTCGAGCAGGCGAAGAAGAACGCGCCGTGCATCATCTTCATCGACGAGATCGACGCCGTGGGCCGGCAACGCGGAGCCGGTCTGGGCGGAGGGCATGACGAACGGGAACAAACGCTCAACCAGTTGCTGGTCGAAATGGACGGATTTGATGAAAACGCGGGCATCATCGTCATGGCCGCCACCAACCGTCCGGACATTCTGGATCCGGCCCTGCTCCGTCCCGGCCGGTTTGACCGTCAGATCCTGGTCAATCGTCCGGACGTGAAGGGGCGGGAAGCGGTTTTGAAAGTTCATGCGCGCAACAAACCGCTGTCCGATGAGGTCAACCTGTCGACGATTGCCAAGCGGACCACCGGGTTCTCCGGGGCCGATCTGGAAAACCTGCTCAACGAAGCCGCGCTGCTCGCTGCCCGTGCGGGACGCCGGAAGATCATCATGGAAGACATCGACGAGGCGATCGACCGGGTGATCGCGGGTCCGGCGAAGAAAAGCCGCGTGATCAGTGACAAGGAACGGAGAATCGTCGCCTACCACGAAGCGGGACACGTCATCTGCGGATATTATCTGGAGCATGCCGACGTGGTTCACAAAGTGACCATCGTTCCGCGGGGAATGGCCGGCGGTTACGCCATGATGCTTCCGAAGGAAGATCGCTACATGGCCACCCGCAACGAACTGCTGGATCGCGTGACGGGACTTCTCGGCGGCCGGGTGGCGGAAGAAATCGTGTTCGGTGAAGTCAGCACCGGAGCAAGCAACGATTTTGAAAAAGCCACCGGCATCGTTCGTGCCATGATCACCGAGTACGGCATGAGCGAAAAACTGGCCACCATGACGTTCGGGCGTCCGCAGGGTCAGGTGTTCCTGGGACGGGATCTTGGCAGCGAGCAAAACTACAGTGACCGGATCGCCTACGAAATCGACATGGAAATGCAGGAAATGATCCGCACTTGCTACAATCGTGCCAAGAGCCTTCTCCTGGAAAAACGCGACAAACTGGAATTGTTGGCCCAAACGTTGCTCAAGCGTGAAACGCTGGACGAGCAGCAGATCCGGCAGCTGCTGGACACCGGCAAGCTGGATGACGACGATGACGTGAAGGTCAACATCCAGGGAAAAGAGAATCCGAAAACGGAAGAAGGGGCCGGTTCCGCGAAAGCGGAAGAATCCCTCCGGGACGAAGGGCAGACGGGTGCGGAGATCGGTGACAAGCTGCCCAACGGGCCCGCGTTTTACCCGGAAATCGGAGCCGGGCAGGGCAACGGTGACAAGCCGTCCGGCAAGGATTCCGGAGATTCCGGGAAGGACAAGGATCACCCGGTTCAGTGAGGAGACCGGACGATTCGGAGGCGCCGCTTGGACGGTGCCTCTTTTGTTTGGCATTCGCCGCTTTGATTCGATGCGTTTGGGCAACATATGGAGGGAAACAGCCGGTCCGGTCACAATCCGGGAACACCGGTCAGAACGGGTGGGAAGAACAGATGGAGAATCACGCAAATCTTCTCTTGATGGATGTCGGAAACACCAATATCGTGCTGGGAGTGTATCGGGGAGAGGAGCTTTCCCATCATTGGAGATTGCAGACGGACCGCAACGCGACCGAAGACGAATTCGGCATGATGCTGAAAAGTCTGTTGACCCACGTCGGATTTGGATTGGATGATTTTGAGGGGGTCATCATCTCTTCCGTGGTTCCGCCGCTGACCAACGTGTTGACGCGGATGACCGAAAAGTACATGGGTCTTACCCCGTTGGTGTTGGGTCCCGGCGTGAAAACCGGTTTGAACATCAAAACGGACAACCCGCGGGAAGTGGGAGCGGACCGGATCGCCAATGCGGTCGCCGCGATCGAACTGTACGGGGCGCCGGTGATCATCGTCGACTTCGGAACGGCCACCACCTTCTGTTTCATCGATGAAGACGGGAACTACCTCGGCGGTGCCATCACCCCGGGGGTGAACATTTCCGCCGAAGCCCTGGTGCAACGGGCCGCCAAACTGACCCGGGTGGAGATCGTGAAGCCGGAAGCGGTGGTGGGACGCAACACGGTCCAGTCGGTGCAGGCCGGCGTTTACTACGGGTATGTGGGCGTGGTGGATGAAATTGTCACCCGCATGAAAGCGCTGCTGAAGAAGCGTCCCAAAGTGGTCGCGACCGGTGGGCTCGCTTCGCTCATCTGCAACGATACCCGGACGATCGATGAAGTGAATCCGCATTTGACCTTGCAAGGACTGAAAATCATTTATGAACGCAACCGCAAGTAACCCCCGGAACGCCTGGGGGTTTCCCTGTCCTTCGGGACACTTGCGGCACGGGAGGGAACGAACATGAGGGATTACACGGTACGAGCCATCTCGGCGGACGGTTTTGTTCGCGGGTTTGCCGCCAAAACGACCGGACTCGTCCAGGACATGTGCAATCGGCAAAAGACTTGGCCGGTGGCCAGTGCGGCACTCGGCCGGACGGTCACCATGGCGGCGATGATGGGCCTCAACCTGAAGGAGGAAAAGCATCGCATCACCATCCGCGTAAGCGGAGACGGCCCGCTCGGGCAAATCATCGCGGACGCGGACGGGCAAGGAAACGTTCGCGGGACCGTCGATCATCCGCAAACGGACATCCCGAGAAGGGCGGACGGAAAGTTGGACGTGGGGACGGCCGTCGGCAAAGGATCCATTTACATCATCAAGGACCTGGGACTTCGCGAACCCTACACGGGAACCAGTCCCATCGTTTCGGGAGAGCTGGGGGATGATTTTACCTATTATTTCAGCGTGTCGGAGCAAACCCCGTCTTCCGTCGGGCTCGGGGTTCTGGTCAAAGGGGAGGAAATCCTGGCGGCCGGCGGTTACATGGTTCAGGTGATGCCGGGGGCATCGGATGAAGTGATCGACCGGCTGGAACAACGGATCGCCGGCATCGGATCCATTTCGGAGCGCATTCAAGAAGGAGCGACTCCGGAAGATCTGATGTATCTGGTGCTCGGGGATGACGCGGAGATTCTGGAATCCCGTCCCGTCCGCTTCCGGTGCCGCTGTTCCCGGGAACGGATCGAGGCGATGCTCCGCAGCCTCGGAAAGGACGAAGTGGAATCCCTCCTGAACGAACAGGGGAAGGCCGAAGTGGTCTGCCATTTCTGCGGAGAAACCCGCACGTTCGGAGAGGATGAATTGAAGCGGATCATCGAAGAAATCATTTGACAACTTTCTTTCGGGGTTGATAAGATAAAAACAGCAAATCCTACATTTTTACTCGGAATAGGAGGTCTTGGTTCCGGATGCTGGTTGCGGACAACATTCTGGGTCTGATCGGTCGGACACCGATTGTCAAACTGAATCGCATCGTCGGCAAATCGGATGCCGATGTGTTCCTCAAACTGGAATATTTCAATCCGGGCGGAAGCGTCAAAGACCGGATTGCTTTGAGTATGATCCAAGAAGCGGAAAAACGCGGGGAATTGAAACCGGGAGCAACCATTCTGGAGCCGACCAGCGGCAACACGGGGATCGGACTGGCGATGGTCGCGGCGGCCAAGGGATACCGTGCGCTGCTCGTGATGCCCGACACCATGAGCGTGGAGCGCCGCAACCTGTTGAGGGCTTACGGTGCCGAACTGGTGCTCACTCCCGGGGCGGAAGGGATGAAAGGGGCCATCGCCCGCGCGGAAGAGATCAAGCGGGAGAATCCCGACTACTTCATGCCTCAGCAATTCAAGAACCCCGACAACGTCAAGATTCACCTGGAGACGACCGCGGTGGAAATCGTGGAGCAAATGGGTGGCGAAATTGACGCCTTCGTGGCCGGAATCGGCACGGGCGGAACGATCACCGGCGTGGGTCGGGTTCTGAAGGAAAAATACCCGCACGTTCACATCGTGGCCGTGGAACCGGCGGATTCTCCGGTGCTGTCCGGCGGAAAACCGGGCAAGCACAAGATTCAGGGAATCGGAGCCGGATTCGTGCCGGACATTCTCGACACCGGCGTGTACGATGAAGTCATCACCGTCGAAAATGAAGAAGCTTTCCAATGGGCACGCCGTCTGGCTCGCGAAGAGGGAATTCTCGGAGGAATTTCCACCGGTGCGGCAACGGCGGCCGCGCTGAAAGTGGCCAGACGATTGGGGAACGGCAAGCGCGTTTTGGCCGTGTCGCCGTCCAACGGGGAGCGCTATCTGACCACGGACCTGTTCAAATTTGAGGACTGATCCCTGCCGGGAATTGAAGGGATCATGCATGTTGTCCTCATCCTCCGGCATCGGGAGAAGACCGTGACGCATCATGTCCCGAAACAACGGGGATTGCAAAGCCTGTTCGCCCATGGGGTGACGGGCTTTTTTCATTTGCATGGAGGGTTTGCGGAATCGGTTGTTCTCTTGGAAGGCTTGCGGCGGGTGTGTTAAAATAACATGATCAGGGGAGCCGAGTGGAGCAGAGAAGAGAGGAGAGGAGCGGGATCCATGATCCTGATGATCGACAATTACGATTCGTTCACGTACAATCTGGTCCAGTACCTGGAGGAACTGGGCGAGCGTCTTCACGTGGTGAGAAACGATGCCATTCGCATCGAAGAAATAGAATCCATGAATCCGACCTGCATCGTCATTTCCCCGGGACCCGGAACCCCGGATGACGCCGGCATTTCGGTGGAAACGGTGCGACGGTTTGCCGGCCGGATTCCCATTCTCGGCGTGTGTCTCGGGCACCAGACCATTGCACAGGTCTGCGGAGCCCGCGTGGTGCGGGCCGGTCGACTGATGCACGGGAAAACGTCCCCGATTCTTCATGACGGCCGGACGCTGTTCGAAGGGCTTCCGTCCCCGCTGACCGTGATGCGGTATCATTCGCTCTTGGTGGATCCAAAGAGCTTGCCGCCGGAACTGGAAGTGAGCGCCACCACGCCGGAAGGGGAGATCATGGCCATCCGGCACCGGCATCTGCCGCTGGAAGGGGTCCAGTTTCATCCCGAATCGATTCTGAGTGAATGCGGGAAGGAACTCTTGGCCAATTTTGTCCGGCTTGCCGGGAAAGGCGGGAGGGCATGACCTGGATGATGCTCGGGGACCGACCGGTCCCGGAACGGGAAGCGCGCATCTCCGTGCTTGACCACGGACTCCTGTACGGGCTTGGGGCGTTTGAGACGCTTCGGCTGTACGACGGTCACCCGTTTTTGCTGGATGACCATCTGGATCGGCTGAACCGGGGTCTGGCGTGCATGGGAATCCGCATTCCTCAGTCCAGGGAGGCTTGGATCCGGCAAATCCGGCACGTCTCCCGTCTGAACGGTTGGAAGGATGCCACGGTCCGGTTGGCGGTCACCGCCGGGGAAGAAGGACCGGGGCTGGGTGCCGGCCGGTACGGGCGCCCCAACACCTTTCTGTTCATCCGGCCGCTTCCCCCCGATCCTCCCTGGGAACAGCGGGGGAAATCCCTTCGGCAGGTACGGACGCCCAGGCAGGCCCCCGGCGGGGCGGAACGGTTCAAAACGGCCAATTACCTGAACAGCGTGCTGGCCCGACAGGAGCTCTCCGCGTTTCCGGATGAGGAAGGGTTGATGCTGACGAAAGACGGAATGCTGGCGGAGGGCATCATCAGCCACCTCTTCTTTGTGAAGGACGGGGTTCTTTGCACACCGTCCCTGGAGTTGGGCATTCTGGAAGGAGTGACCCGGACCTTTGTGCTCGAGTTGGCACGGCGGGCGGGAATCCCCGTGGAGGAAGGGATCTGGCCACCCGGGGTGCTCGACGAAGCGGACGAGATCTTCCTGACCAATTCGGTGCGGGAGATCGTTCCGGTTCGATCCTGGAACGGCCGGCGATGGGAACGGCATCCGGTGGGCCGTTTGCTGTGGGAAGAATATCGCCGTCATATCGGTTGGCGGTGGAGTGTTTGGCAAGAGACGGGAGGAGAAGGACAGTGATTCGGCAGGAGATGATGGCGGGTTCCGGGTGGCTCCGTGTCCGGAACCGAACCTTGGTGATGGGAATCCTCAACGTGACACCGGACTCCTTTTCCGACGGTGGCCGGTATGTCCGGCTGGAGGCGGCGGTGGAGCATGCCCGGAAGTTGGCGGCGGACGGGGCGGACATCATTGACATCGGCGGGGAATCCACGCGGCCCGGGGCAATGCCCGTCTCCCTCGACGAGGAACTGGAGCGGGTCATCCCGGTGGTGGAAGCGGTGGCCAAGGAAGTGAACGTGCCGATCTCGGTCGACACGTACAAGGCGGAAGTGGCCCGCCAGGCGGTCCGGGCGGGAGCCCGTATCATCAATGACGTGTGGGGGGCAAAGAAAGACCCGGACATGGCCCGGGTTGTCGCCGAGACGGGCGTTCCCGTCATTCTGATGCACAACCGGGAAAAAGCGGAATACGTTTCACTCTTGGACGACATCCGTGCAGACTTGATGGAATCCGTCGACATCGTCCGGCGTGCGGGGGTTCCGGATGAGCGGATCATCCTCGATCCGGGGATCGGATTCGCCAAAACTTATGAACACAATTTGCAGGTGATGCGGGAACTGGAGAAGGTGACCGCTTTGGGATTTCCGGTCCTTCTGGGAACCTCGCGCAAGTCTTTCATCGGTCGGACGCTGGATCTTCCGCCGGATGACCGCGTGGAAGGCACGGCAGCCACCGTGGCGCTGGGAATCGTCAAGGGCTGCCGGATCGTGCGCGTGCATGATGTCAGGGAAATGGTCCGCGTCTGCCGGATGATGGATGCCATGTTGTACGGACCGTCCGCGGTGGAGTGAGGAACCATGGACAAAATTTTTGTCAGCGGCATGCGCTTTTATGCCTATCACGGGGTGTTTCCGGAAGAGAATCGGCTCGGCCAGCGTTTCGTCGTCGACGTCGAACTCGGATTGGATCTGTCTTCGGCGGGAAAAACGGATGACCTTTCCCTTTCGGTCAATTACGCCGAAGTGTATGAAACCGTCCGCCGGGAAATGACGGAAAAGCGGGTCAACCTGCTGGAAACGCTGGCGGAAAACATCGCCTCCGCCCTGTTGTCCGCGTTTCCGGTGAAGGAAGCCCGCGTGCGGGTCACCAAACCGGACCCGCCGATTCCGGGACATTATGACGCCGTCGGCGTGGAAATCGTGAGGCGAAACCCATGAGTGGAACAAGCACGGTGTACCTCGGACTGGGCTCCAATGTGGGGGATCGTCTCCGGTGGCTGAAAGAAGCGGTGAGGATGTTGGACGAGACGGAGGGAATCACCGTTGAGGCGATTTCCCCGATTTATGAAACGTCACCGGTCGGATATCTGGAGCAGCCCGATTTTCTCAATCTGGTCGTCCGAACCGGCGTCACGCTCTCTCCCCGCCGGATGCTGGACGTATGTCTGGATGTGGAAAGGCGGCTTGAAAGGGTGCGGGAGGTTCGCTGGGGCCCCCGGACCATCGACGTGGACATCTTGCTCTGGGACCGGGAGATGATTCGGGAAGACGGTTTGACCGTTCCCCATCCCCGGATGGGCGAGAGGGCGTTTGTGCTGTGGCCTTTGAGAGATCTTGCCGGAAACATCCCGATTCCCGGAACGGGGAAACACTTGGACGATTTTCTGAAACGGCTTCCTTCCGGTCAGGAAATCAGCAAGTTGGAAGGGAATCTTTTCAATACGGACATCGGATGAACATGATCCATGGAAAGGAGGAATCCGTATGTTTCAGATCGGGAACGTTCGTTTGAAAAACCGCGTCGTTCTGGCGCCGATGGCCGGGGTGTGCAATCCCGCGTTCCGATTGATCGCCAAGGAATTCGGCGTGGGGCTCGTCTGTGCCGAAATGGTGAGCGACAAGGCCATTTTGCACGGGAACCAAAAAACCCGGGAAATGCTGTACGTGGATGAACGGGAGAAACCGCTCAGTCTGCAGATTTTCGGAGGAACCCGGGAAACGCTCGTGGAAGCGGCCAAGGTGGTGGATCAGCAAACCAATGCCGACATCATCGACATCAACATGGGTTGTCCGGTTCCGAAGGTGACGCGCTGCGATGCGGGAGCCAGATGGTTGCTGGATCCGGACAAGATTTATGAGATGGTGTCCGCCGTCGTCTCCGCGGTGAAGAAGCCGGTCACCGTGAAGATGCGGATCGGCTGGGATGACAAACACATCTACGCCGTGGAGAACGCCAAGGCGGTGGAGAGCGCCGGCGGAAGTGCGGTGGCGGTGCACGGTCGCACGCGCGAACAGCTGTATCGCGGCAAGGCCGACTGGACCATGATCGGCAAAGTGAAGGAAAACGTCAAGATTCCGGTGATCGGCAACGGGGACGTGTTCACGCCGGAAGACGCCAAGCGCATGCTGGACACCACCGGCTGCGACGCCGTCATGATCGGACGGGGCGCTCTCGGCAATCCCTGGATGCTGTACCGGACCGTCCATTACCTGGAGACGGGGGAACTTCTGCCGGAACCGGGACCGATGGAAAAGATGCAAATCGCCATCCTGCACATGGACCGGCTGGTGAAGCTCAAGGGAGAAGAAATTGCCGTTCGGGAAATGCGCAAGCACGCCTCCTGGTATCTCAAGGGCCTCCCCGGTGCGACCCGCATCAAGGAACAGGCCGTCCGGCAGGTGTCCCGCGACGCCATGGCGGAGCTCTTGCTGGGGTACGCACGGGAACTGGAGAAAGGAAACGTGCTTGAGACCGCATGATCACAGAGACTGGAGGAGTGCATGAACCGTGACTCATGAAGAGATGTTGACCAGCGACCTGTTCCAGGTGCGCCGCGAGAAAATGCAGGCGCTTCGCCGCCGGGGGATCGATCCGTTCGGCCGCAAATTTGAAAGAACCCACTTTGCCGGGGACATCCTCGCCGCGTACGACGGGCTGACCAAGGAGGAGCTGCAGGAAAAGGAGGTGCGGGTGCGCATCGCCGGCCGCCTGATGGCCAAGCGGGTCCAGGGGAAAGCCTCGTTTGCCCATCTGCAGGACATGTCCGGTCGCATCCAGATCTATGTCCGTCTCGATCAGGTGGGGGAAGAAGCCTATGACATTTTCAGCACGGCGGACATCGGCGATTTCGTCGGCGTCGACGGCACCGTGTTCAAAACCAACCGGGGCGAGCTGAGCATCAAGGCGGCCGAGGTCACCTTCCTCTCCAAGTCGCTCCGTCCGTTGCCGGAAAAATACCATGGCCTGAAAGACGTGGAACTCAGGTATCGAAAGCGGTATCTGGATTTGATCATGAACCCCGACGTCAAAGAGACGTTCGTCACCCGCAGCCGGATCATCGCTTCCATGCGCCGGTATCTGGATTCCCAAGGGTTCCTGGAAGTGGAGACGCCCACCTTGCACGCGATCGCAGGCGGTGCGGCCGCGCGTCCGTTCATCACGCACCACAACGCACTGGACATGACGATGTACATGCGGATCGCCCTGGAACTGCACCTGAAACGGCTGATCGTCGGCGGGATCGAAAAGGTTTACGAAATCGGGCGCGTGTACCGGAACGAGGGGGTTTCCACCCGGCACAATCCGGAATTCACCATGCTGGAACTATACGAGGCGTATGCCGATTTCCAAGACATCATGACCCTGACCGAAAACCTGATTGCCCATGTGGCACAGGAAGTGCTGGGTTCCACGACCATCACCTATCAGGGCCATGAGGTGGATCTGTCGCCCGGTTGGGCCCGCAAATCGATGACCGACCTGATCCGCGAACACGTCGGCGTCGATTTCACCCGGGAGATGACGGACGAAGAAGCCCGCGCGCTGGCCAAAGAGCATGGAGTGGAGATCACGCCGGCCATGACGTTCGGGCACATCGTGAACGAATTCTTCGAGCAAAAAGTGGAACACCTGCTCATCCAGCCCACCTTCGTTTACGGTCACCCGGTGGAAATTTCGCCGCTGGCGAAGAAGAACGACAAGGATCCGCGGTTCACTGACCGGTTCGAATTGTTCATCGTCGGCCGGGAGCACGCCAATGCGTTCACCGAGCTCAATGATCCGATCGATCAGCGGGAGCGGTTCGAACAGCAACTGAAGGAAAAAGCGGCCGGAAATGACGAGGCCCATCCGATGGATGAAGATTATCTGGAGGCGATGGAATACGGCATGCCGCCGACCGGAGGATTGGGGATCGGCGTCGACCGTTTGGTGATGCTGCTGACCGACAGCCCCTCGATCCGCGATGTCCTGCTCTTCCCGCACATGCGTGAGCAACAGGGCTGATCGCGGCAGATGACACGGGTTATCCACAAGTTGTTCACAAATGTTCGCTTTTTTGTGCACAACTTGTGGACAGGCGCTTTTCGGACGGCCGGGAAGCGCCTTTTTTTTGACGGACGGTTGAGATTTGGCCGGATTGCTTGTCGAACCTGTTCAAACGGTCTATAATGACGCTAGGTTTCGAGATGAAAGACCCTCGGGTTGCCGCCGAGGGTGTTGACTGATTTTTCTTCAAATCCCCGGATCGGGGAAAAGTTCGACAATATCCAACAATTTTCCCAATCCGTTTCTTTTCGTCTACTTGCTACTTTCTTTCACTTGTTAGTAAAATTATATTTAAAGATAACGACGCCACATGGAAGAAGTTCCCGGATTTCGGGCGCCGGATTTTTGCGTACCACCCGGTTCCCCATGCTTGTTCAGCAACTGTCAGGGAGGTTAACGTATGGGCCCCAGGAAAGAGAACCACCGGTACTTGGAGCAACACCAGCAGCTTTCGGTGCCGGATCCCCGATTCCCGATCGCGAGGAAAGAAGGCGCGGTTCCCAAAGATCAGGCCCCGGTTCCGCGCGGCGCAGACCGGCACACTCAACAGGTTCTGTCCATGCTGTCCGCATTGCAGCAAAATTTTTCATCCCTCTTGCAGGTGGTCACCAACCGGCTCAGTTACGACAAAACCAAGGAAGCGGCGTTCAACCGGCTGTATCAGGAAATGGAAGAATTGAAGCAGGACCAGGAACTGAACCAGTTGCGTCCGCTTTACATTGACCTGATCCTGCTCATTGACCGGATGAACAACATTTACAACGACAAGCTGGAGGCCGGGAACCAAAATCCGGAACTGGTCAGCATCCTGCAGACGCTCAGTCATGAGGTGCTGGAGATTTTGTACCGCCGTGGCGTGGAACTGATCGTGGCCCCGGGAAGCAAGTTCGATCCCAAGATTCAACAGGTGGTGGAAGTGATCCCCACCAACAATCCCGCGGAGGACAATCAGGTCGTCCACATGGTTCGGCACGGCTTCAGGTACAAGGATGTGGTTCTTCGCCCCGAAGAGGTCGTCATCAAGAAATACCAACCCTGACCCTGCGGGAACGAAGGGACAATCAAATGTCTCTGGAACGGATGCCGGACCCGTGTTCGGCCCGTTCGCTCTCTTGGAGATGGGTTCCCCATCTTTTCGTTTTCATGGACATTGACGGGAAATGGCACGGACGAGACGGAGGTTCCCGGAACGTCGACGGATCAGGAGGAGGTTTGTCACAAACTTTCTAAAAACTTCTGGCCGTTTTCAGGCGTTTAAGAGAGGGATTCTCTCCCGATGCGGCAGAATATCTATTCATAAAACCGGTATGGCTTCCATTATCCGGGTCAAAAGGAGTGAAAAAGATGGGAAGAGTTGTAGGGATCGACCTGGGAACCACCTACTCGGCGATCGCGGTTGTGAACAACTACGGGAAACCGGAAATTCTGGCCAACCGGGAAGGTGACAGGATCACTCCCTCGGTCGTGCTGTTCGACGGCAATGACGTGATCGTCGGCAGCGTGGCCAAGCGTTCCGCCGTCGCCAGCCCCTTCAACGTGGTTCAGTTCATCAAGCGGCAAATCGGCGACAAGACTTGGCGGTTTCGCACGGAGAACCAGGAAGATTACACTCCGGAAGAGATTTCCGCGATGATTCTCCGCCGGCTCAAGGAAGATGCGGAGCGGATGCTCGGCGAAAAGGTGGAGGATGCGGTGATCACCGTTCCGGCCTATTTCGATGACGCCCAGCGCAAAGCGACCCAGGATGCCGGGCGGATCGCGGGACTGAACGTTCTCAGGATCATCAACGAACCGACGGCGGCGGCGCTTGCCTACGGACTGGAACGGATGGACGTCACCCAGAATCTGCTGGTGTATGACCTCGGGGGCGGTACGTTCGACGTGACGATCATGCGCCTGTCACCGGAAGGATTGCGCGTTCTGTCTACCGGCGGCGCCCGGGATCTCGGCGGATTCGACTGGGACAACGTGATCATGAACTACCTGAACGAGGAGTTCAAAAAACAGGGCGGACCGGACATGCTGGATGATCCGATGCTGGAGCAGGATCTCCGCGACAGGGCGGAAATCGCCAAGAAATCTCTGTCCGTTCGTGACCGGACGCACGTCTTCCTCTCCGCCGGCGGCGTGAACGCCACGGTTCCTCTGACGCTGGCGAAGTTTGACGAGCTGACGGCCCCGCTTCTGAACCGGACGAGACGGATCATGGAATTTGTGCTGGAAGACGCCGGTCTCCAGTGGAAGGACATCGATCGGGTTCTGCTGGTCGGCGGATCCACCCGGATGAAACAAGTGCCCGCCATGATCGAAGAAGTCACCGGCATCAAACCGTCTTTTGACGTCAATCCGGACGAAGTGGTGGCTCAGGGAGCGGCCATTCAGGCGGCCATTCTCGCCATCCGTGAAGGAAAAGCCTCGTCCCATCTGGTTCAATCGTTCCCGATGATCGAAGTTCAGGACGTGAACTCCCACAGCATGGGCGTCGTGGCTCTGGATGAGAACGGTCGCGAGTTCAACTCGATCGTGTTGAAAAAAGACACGGTGATTCCCAGCCGCGTCAGCGGACATTACACCACCACGGTGGATCATCAGTCCAAGCTGCACCTGCAGGTCACCGAAGGCGAAGACACGGATCTGGATTATGTCAAAATCGTCGGGGAAGGCATGATCGATCTTCCCAAATATCCCAAGGGAGCCCCGCTGGAAGTCATTTTTGAGTACGACAGCGACGGCATCATTCATATTTCCGTGATCGATTCCACGGCCGGGACGCTCCTCGGGGAACTGGACATTGACCGTGCTTCCAACCTCTCCGAAGAGGAAGTGCAGGAGAAGCAGCGGAGGGTGCTCAGCCTGGCGATCGGCTGACGAAACTGAAACGGAATCCAGGAAAGAGGCTGGCAAGACATGATGACGAACTACTACGACGCACTCGGCATGTCTCCCGATGCTTCCGCCGATGAGATCAAGGCACGGATTCATGAAGAGCTTCGTCGCTGGACGGTCCGGTCCCATTCCCCTTCGCCCGAGAAGCGGGCGGAAGCGGAACGGAAGCTCCGGTTGCTCCGCGAGATGGAACAGATTTTGCTTGATACGGATTCCCGCGCAGCATACGATTTCCGGCTGAGAACATCGGGAGTGCCGGGGAAGACGGAGAGCGTGCTCTCTCCGGAAGAGTTGGAGAAACGGTTGGAAGAAGCGGGAAAACTCCTTGAGAAAGGAATGAGCCGGGAAGCGGCCGGAGAGCTCGAAGAGATTTCCGCGTCGTTTGATGACCGGTCGGATGCCTGGGCTCTGCTGGCCGAAGCGCTCCATCGTTCGGGTGAAACCGAAAAGGCCCTTCGCCCAATGGCCAGAGCGCGTGATCTGGATTCTGACCGCGCCGAATACATATGGCTGCACGGTGAGATGCTCGAAGCGCTGGGACGGAATGACGAGGCGGAAGAACTGTACCGCTCGGCATCGGCCGGACAAAGCCGTGGAGAGGGACTGTTCAGATTGGGTCGGTTGTATGTGAACACCGGTCGGTTGCGCGAAGGAATCCGGCTGTTGGAGGAGTCGCTCCGCAGCGGCGGTGAACCGGAGAAAGTCAAGCGTGACCTCTTTCTGGCCCATCTCCAATCGGCCACGGCGGCATGGAAAACCGTGTCACCGGGTCATCCGGTGATGGAACCCGGAAAATACCCCACATCGCTCGCCGAAACGGAAACGGCAAAGGAAGCCGTGGCCAAGGCGGAAGGACTCAGGGTGACCGATTCCGGTCTTCAGGCCAAGCTGGAACACGTGAAAGAGGATATTCGCCGCAAGACCGGCCGAACATTTACGGGAAGTCTGCTGGCATTGGCAGTCATGTTGGCCGGACTGGGACTGGACGTGTTCCGGGATCCGGTACCCTTGCGTTGGGTCGCATTTCTGTTACCCGTCTTCTACATGGTGTCGGCGCTGAGTCCCAAGTCCTTGGTCTACCGGGCCATTTTGCAGGGAGAGAGTTCCCGGTCCGATTTTGCCCGATTGTGGGATGAACTTCGCGAGCGGTACGGACGGCTCGCATGGGGAATGATGCTTGTCGTGTATGCGGCGCTCTTCTGGTTTGCCGTATGGTTGACCATTCCTGTCATCATTCTGAATGTACACCGTCATTATCTTCAGGGCTCGACCGGTGACTGAGACAAGCGAATCGGGATCCGGCGGCTTGACATACAAGGCACGCTCCGACAGCCTTTTGCGCTGTCGGAGTTTTTTCTTTATTTCATGAAAATTTCATTGAGATGTTTGCGGCTTCTCGATTGCGGGAATGTTTTTTTCGAAAGGCGTCGTTGTTGCTGAAAATTGCATTGGTGAAGTTGGTGTTTTTTTCTCGCTGTTTCTGTTTTCCCTTCTCTTCGACTTGTTTCGGATCCATTGTATTTTAAGAAAGGTTGTAAATTTCAGGTTGTATTGATAGAATGGTGTAAGTAAACGGAAAACGTAAATTTTTTTGGTTTTCCTACAAGATTTGCATTGTGACGGTGAATGGTCGGATGCATGTCAGCCGGAAGGGAAGAGAGGGGGAAGGGGCCCGGATGGATGCAGATGTGAATGTGTTGATCGTGACGGAGGAAGGTCCCATCGCGGCGGATTTGCTGGAGCGATTGAAGAGCCGGTTTCCCCGGATCACCCGGCTTCATCCCGGGGAAGTGAGACGGGAAATCTCGCGGATTCAGCCGGATCTGGTCTTGCTGCATGAAGGCCCCCGAAAGTCGGAACTGGAGAACATCCCATTGATTCTGAAAGAGATTGACAAGGTTGAAGTCGTTCTCCTCACCGAGTCGAAGGATTCGATTCGCGTGCGCGACGCGTCGCGGGCCGGCGCGTTTGACGTGTTGTTTTTTCCCGATGAGATCAATGCATTGGGAGATGTGTTGAGCCGGGCGATCAAGTCCCTTCGTTCGGGAAAAAGAATGGATTCCGCCAAGGGAGTGTCCACCTGGGGACGCGGTCAAGTGATCGCCTTTTACAGCGGCAAGGGGGGGACGGGGAAAAGCCTGGTCGCTTCCACGCTGGCTCAGACCTTGCAGCTTGAATCCAGTTCCAGTGTGCTTCTCGTTGATTTGAACTTCCAATACGGGGGAGTGGAGACGTTTCTCGGCGTGGACGGCGGTCGTAGCCTCCATGACCTGACACCGGTGCTCGACGAATTGAATGACAATCACATCCGCAGCGTCACGGTGGTGGAACGCCATTCGCAAATGGAGGTGCTGGTCAGTCCGCTGGATTTGTCCACGGCTGTCAACATCACCGAGGAACATGTGGAACGACTGCTTCGCGCGGCCCGCCTTTACTATGACTACATTCTGGTGGATGTGCCGACGGAGATGACTCCGATCACATACGCCACGCTCGAAGAGGCGGACCGGATTTTTTATGTGCTCAATCCGGACGCGCTGTCGCTCCGGGTGTTGGGACGGGTGTTGGCCACGTTTTCCTCCGTGGGGGTGGACCCGGAGGACCGCCTGCAGCTCGTGCTCAATCGGGTGAACCGCGACAGCGAAATCACGGTGAAAGACATTCGACATCGTTTCCCGTATGAAGTGATCGCCGAACTCCGGGATGATCCCAAACGGGTGGATCAGGCCGTCAACCGCGGTAAACCGCTCCGGACGGCGCAAGAAGACAAGAACCTCGGCCTGTTCGCCCGGGATGTGCAGAAGCTGGCCAAAATCATCATGGAAGCCGGCAAGCGCCTGCATGTCTGACGGGAATGTCGGAGGGGGATAGCGATGGTCTGGCTGGAACACGTGCTGTACGCGGGGCTCATTGTGATCCTGGTTGCCGCGACGGTGACGGATCTGAAGCATCGCCTCATTTATGATCGGTTTGTGCTATCGGGATTGGTGCTGACCGCGGGTGTCCGGTTGCTGTACAGGCCCGATCCCTGGTGGAATTATGTGCTGACCGGGGTCACCGTTTTTCTGGTGTTGTTTCTCATCGCCGCCTGGACGGACGAAACATCCATCGGAGGCGGAGATGTCAAGCTGTTCGGGATGTTGGGGCTGGCCGTCGGCTTCGGACCGTTTTTGCTCCTCTTCCTGTCATCCCACGTATTGGCCGCCCTGGCCGTGTTGGCATTCAAACTCGTTCAGCCGGGGAAGATCGACAAAAAGACCGAATTCCCCTTTGCACCGTTCATCTTGGCGGGGACGGTGTTGACGTACGTCACGGTTCATCTGATCTGATCATCGGATTCCATTTCCAAGTGCGGGGCGGGTGTGTGCCACATGCAAGATGCAAAACGAAGAGCGATTCTGTTTCTCATCCTGGCCCTTCTGATGGCCTCGGTGGCCGGATGGATGTTCATGAATGAAGTGAGTCAGGTGTACGCCACGCTGGGGGATTTCGCCACGGTGTACGTGGCACGGAAGAACATCTCTTCCCGGGAGCCGCTGAAGCCGGAATATTTCGAAGCCAGGGAGATCCCGGTCAAATACCTTCCGCAATCCGCCGTCACCAGTCTGGAAATGATCGAAGTCGAGGGAAACACCTATCCGGTCGATCATCTGACCACGGTGGTCCCCCTGAAAGAAGGGGATCTTCTCACCACGCCCCTTCTGAAGGTGCAAAACCGGCTCTCTTCCGAAAACCACCGCATGATCGTGCTTCATCGGTCCCAGCAGGTCGGTTTTGATGACATCTTCGACGTCAATGACGTGGTGGACATCATCGTCACGAAAAAAGGGAACAACCAACAGCTCGAAACAAGAGCCTTCATGCAGAAGGTGAAGGTGGTCGGTGTCGGCAGGGATGACGACGGAAACATCTCCAGCATCGGGTTGGAGATGACCCTGCAGGAGGCGGAAAGATTCATCAATGAACAGTACACGGCGGCGGCGATTCGCGTGCTTAAGGCGCCCAACCTGAATCAGGGACGCAGCGGCCAACCGGTTCCGCAGGCCGTTCCCCGAAACTCCGGCGAATCCACGCCGCCGTCAACCGGTGAAAACGGTGCTCCGATGCATGAAGACATCGGGGATGAGGGCCAGTGATGGAAGCGGCGGGAGGGGAGGGAGATGGTAGATCATGGGAAAGGAACTGTTTGAACGTCAATCCCGCCTGACCCGGAATTTCGTCCGAAAGGCGGCCGATCAGCCGCAAATGCGCCCTGCCGAGGACCAGCGCATCAACCAGCTGGCCGTTCATTTCAAGGCACGGGTGCTCCGGGAAACCGATCTGGAAAAGCTGACCGGTATGTCCTCCGCCGAACTTCGCATCACCCTCGACCGGCTGATCAGCCGTTATCTGGCTGACGAACAGGTGGTGCTCACCGCTCAGGAACGAAACCGGCTGATCAGCCGGATCATCAACGAGTCGGTCGGATACGGGCCCCTCGAGCCGCTTCTGGAAGACGATGAAATCACCGAAATCATGGTGAACGGACCGGATGAAGTCTTTTACGAAAAGAACGGAAAGCTTCACAAGACGGACATCCGGTTCCGGGACGAGGAAGCGCTTCGTCACGTGATCGACCGCATCGTGGCTCCGATCGGTCGTCGCATCGACGTCAGCTCTCCGATGGTGGATGCCCGTCTTCCGGACGGCAGTCGGGTCAACGCCGTCATTCCGCCGATTTCCACCAAGGGATCGCTGCTGTCGATCCGAAAATTTCGCAAAGAGCCGATCCGGCTGGAAGACCTGATCGGCTTCGGCAGCATGACGGAAGAAATGGGCCGTTTTCTGGTCAGCCTGGTGAAAGCCCGGATCAACCTGATCATCTCCGGGGGAACCGGCAGCGGAAAAACGACGCTGCTCAACGCGCTGGCCTGCCACATTCCCGAAGACGAACGGATCATCACCATCGAGGACATGGCCGAGCTGCGCATCCCCCACAACCACGTCGTCGGACTGGAGGCCAGGCCGGCCAACGTCGAGGGCAAAGGGGAAATCACCATCCGCCGGCTGGTGCGGAACGCCCTGCGGATGCGCCCGGACCGGATCATCGTCGGTGAGGTCCGCGGTTCGGAGGCCTTTGACATGTTGCAGGCAATGAACACCGGTCATGAGGGATCTCTCACCACCATTCACGCCAATTCGCCGCAGGACGCCATGAACCGCCTGGAAGGCATGGTGATGATGTCCGGCTTGGATCTTCCGTCTTCGGTCATCCGCCAATACATCACCGGGGCGGTGGATTACATCATCCAAATCGGCCGTTTGCCGGACGGTCAGCGGAAAATGCTGGCCATCTCCGAATTGGAAGAGCGCGAAAACGGCACCGTGCGCATGATCGACATTTTCCGCTTCGTTCAGACGGGGGTCACCCCGGAGGGGAACGTACGGGGATTCTTCAGCGCCACCGGCGCGATCCCGCGCAGTTTGGACCGGCTGAAAGCCTACGGCGTCCCCGTTGACCCGGAGATTTTCCGACCGCATCCGGAGGTGAAGGAGCCGTGATCGCCCTGCTCGGTGCCGCTGCCGTCTTCTGTCTGATGCTTGCCCTGTATCACTGGATCATTTACACCCGGGAAAAGGCTCAAACCGCCGAAGTGCTCGAGCGCTATGTCGGCTCCCGATCGGAAACGCGTTGGTCGGACCGCCTGGCCGATCGCCTCGATCGGCAACGATGGGCGCGGCGCCTGGAGCCAAAACTGTTGAGAGCTTCGATCCGGCTGAGACCGTCGGAGTACGGGGTGCTCCTGGTCGGGGCCGGCGTGGTGATTCTCCTCTTCATGAATGCGGGCTTGGGGGCTCCGTTTGGCATCAGCCTGTTGGTCGCGGTGATTCTGGTGCCGTTCGGGTCCAAAATGCTGATGGAATCGAGAAAGTTTCTTTACGCCCGAAAGGTGGACGCGCAACTCTCCGAAGTTTGCCGGCTGATGAGCAGCGCCGCCCGGGCCGGTCTCTCCGTTCCCCAGGCACTGGAACTGGTTCACAATGAAATGGATGGTCCGATCAAGGAGGAGCTGGGGGTCGTCGTCCGGGAGCTTCGGCTCGGAAGAAACTTGGACGCATCGCTCAACGAGATGCTGAGGCGCGTCAACACCCGTGATTTGAAGGTGTTCGCCAACGCGCTCATCATTCAGCGAAAAGCCGGCGGAGATTTGGCGCGGGTGCTCAGTGAAATGGCCGGAACGATGGAAGAGCGGAAAATCATCAACAAAACCATTGACGCCACCATTGCCCAGGCACGCTACACGGCATATCTGCTCCCGGTTCTCTCCCTGCTCATCATATTCCTGATGAGCCGGATGATCGACGGATTTTTCGACTTTTTCACCACCCTGTTCGGAATGATCACCCTGGCCGTTTTTGTGCTCCTGCAGATCATCGGATTTCTGGTGATCAGACGAATCGCCGACATCAAAATCTGAGGACCGATGCCGATGACGGAACTCTTGTATCTCCTGATCATCGCCGTTTGGGTTTGTCTCCTGTTCGCGGCCATGTCCCTGTATGTCTGGTATGTCGAAAAGGAAAAGATCCGGGACAATCTGGACCGGTACATTCCGCCCTGGAAGATCCTGAAGCAAAAGACCAGCCGGAAAGCCCTCGTGCACGGGTGGATGGACGATTTGGCTCCGGTCGGCAAACGCATCCGCATTCTCACCGAAGACGATGAACTGGAAGAGCTGCTGACCAAGGCGGGATACCCGTTCCAGATGAGCGTGCAGAGACTGCATGGTGCCAAAGTCCTGGGGGCATTGGGCGGATTTTTGATTGGACTGTTTTGGATGACGGTCGGATTGCCGCTCGATATCTTTATGCTGACGTTCGGTCCCGTTCTGGGATACCTGTCTCCCAAATGGATCATCCAACGGACGGCCCGCAAACGTCAGGAACAGATCCGTTATGAACTGCCCGATTTCCTCGACATGATGAGCATCACGCTGTCGGCGGGCATGCCCCTGGACGAAGCCATTTCCTGCTACGTGGATACCGCCGACGGCCCCCTGTGCGAAGAGCTGGAACGTCTGTTGCAGGAAATCCGCTTCGGCGTCCGGAGGGAGACGGCGTACCGCTCATTGATGAAACGCACGGATTCGCCGGATCTGGAAGCGCTCATCCAGTCGCTCATCCAGGCGCACAACTTGGGGACGCCCGTCGCCCGGATCGTCGCCCGGCAAGCGGAAGAGATGCGTCGCATACGCATGGAGCGGGCCAAAGAAGCGGCGGGGAAAGCCGCTCCGAAGATTTCGCTGGTCACGGGTCTGTTCATCGCGCCGTCGATCATGATGCTGATCCTTGCGGCGGTGATCTACAACTACGTGCTCAAAAACGGCCTGTTCGGCTTCTGAAACCGAACGACTTGGGAAAGGAGGTGAAGGCCCGGCAGGCACAGGACGGTTCTTCAATCCGGCGTCGTTGTTCAACCTTTGTCAAGGAGGGGTCAGGATGGACTTCAAACAAAACATTCTTGCGGGATGGTACCGGGTGAAAGAGTTCCTCCCCCGTTTCGGGAAAAGCGAGAAGGGCTCGCCGACCATGGAATACGTCATCATCATCGCGGTGGGAGCCGTGTTTGCCACGATTCTCTACAACATTTTCAAGAACGATAAAAGTGGGATCAAAACCGAGCTGACCAACAAAGTGAAAGAAAGCATCAGCGGAGAGAGCGGCGATGGTGGAGACGACAAAGGTGGAGACAACAAAGGTGGAGACAACAAAGGTGGAGACAACAAAGGTGGAGGAGCAAAACCGCAGTAACATTTGAAGTGGAGATGTGGCATATGGTCTGCGGGCCATGTGCCCTCTTTTCTGGAGGTGCAAGTCGTGAAGGTCCGAAGCATTGCATGCGTTTTGGCAGGAATTTTGGTATTGGGGGGGTGCAGGACGGACACTCCGGCCACTTCTTCCGTCGACGGCGGGGAATCGGCGGAGGTTGTCCGGGAACAACCATCCGGTTCCGTGCCCCAGGCTCCCCGGGACGTGAAGGGGATCATGTTGCAAAATCCGGGATTATATGCCGGAGACCGTTACGATGAGAAAAAAGTGCAACAGGAACTGGACAAACTTCCGCGCTCCCTGAGCACGGATCAGTGGTATGACCATCTGGTGCATCTGTTGGGGGAAAACTATCAACCCATCCACTCCAAACTGAAAGCCATGGATCCCACCATCCAGCCCACCCGCAAAACCCCGGACGGAAAGATCGAGATGCCGACCATCGAAAAAATCCGGGTGCAGATTGTACTGGATGCCAGCGGCAGCATGGCCGGAAAGGTGTCGGGCGGTCAAAAAATGAATCTGGCCAAATCGGCCATCCGTGAGTTCGTGGCCAATCTGCCGGAGGGATCCGAGGTCTCACTGAGGGTTTACGGCCACAAGGGCACCGGTCAAAAGAAAGACAAGGAGCTTTCCTGCGGAAGCAATGAATTGCTCTATCCGATGGGAGCCTATGACTCCGGCAAATTCATGGCCGCCCTGGAAAAAGTGAAACCCGCCGGTTGGACACCGCTCGCCTCCGCCATTTCCGCCGCCCGGGCAGACCTCGAGCATTCTTCCCAAGAAGGCATAAGGAATGTGGTGTATGTGGTGAGCGACGGGATCGAGACCTGTGGAGGCAAACCGGTGGAAGAAGCCAAGAAATTGGCGAACGTCGGAATCAAGCCGGTGGTCAATATTGTCGGGTTTGATGTGGACAATGCGGGTCAGCGCCAGCTCCAATCGGTGGCCGAAGCGGCGGGAGGCGTGTTCAAGTCGGTTCACACCGCGCGCGATCTGGAGGAATATCTGAAGGCCGAGAAAGAGCGGCTTTACTGGGAATGGCGGGACTGGGGAGTGCAGAGTGAACTGGATGCATGGAGAATGTGGGCGCAAAAGTATCAGGAGATGACCAAACTGTGTTACGGAAAATCAGGCGAAGGCATGGCCTCTCTTGCCGGGATCGAGTATGACCGCATGTCGATGGCCGTGAAATATTTGAAGGAGACAGGCAAGTTGGACGACACGCAGCAACTGGAGGAGGCCCTGCTTGAGCGCCTGTCCAAAGTGGAAGAAAACGCGCTTGCGTGGGATCGTCATCTCAGCCGGGAATTGAAAAAAGCCCAGTTGGAAGCGGAAGAACAAATCCGTCAGAAAACGCGGGAGCAACAATCAAACCTTCAATAACGAACGTGACAAAGCGGTACGAGACGCATCACGTGATTCGGGTACATATGGAGGCGTTACATTTACCGAATCACAGGTAAAGCGGATTTCGAAGAGGGATCACTTTGCCCGGGGAGCAGTCCAAGGATCCGGGAGGCACGGTTTGCATCCATGAAATGTCGCTTTCGGAGTCCGCGGCGTCAACAGCGCACCGGTCTTCAGGCCCTTTCCACGTTTCCTCAAAGAAGATCTCCGCGTGTCGGGTGGCAGTCGCGAGACAAAACCGGATAACCGGGGAACGGGATCACGGGCCGGGGGGAACGTCGATCATCACGGCCATCCTCCAACACACAAAACGGGACTTTGGTCAAGAAGGCAACATCGGTTTGGTCGATTACATCATTTTTTTTGGAGGTTGAACATGAGGAACCCGGCCTTCAATCCCTGGTTGTCGATGTGGAAACAGCCCAGGGAAACCGTTCGGGCGTATGTTCTGAATCACTCCGCGAAATGGCTGTGGATGCTGTCCGCTTTGAGCGGAATCAAGTTTTTTTTGGACAATGCGGATGCACAGGATGTCGGCGATCAGGTGGCGTTCGGCTCCATCCTCCTCCTTTCCCTGATCATCGGCCCGTTTTTGGGGATCATCTATTGGTATCTTCTCTCCGGGCTGCTTGCGATCACCGGGAAAGTGGCGGGCCTCTCCGGCAAATGGAGAGAATTTCGGCAAGCGGTGGGGCTGTCGTTTGTCCCGCTTGCCTGGGCGATGCCCTTGTGGCTGATTCGGCTGATCTTGTTCGGTTCGGAAAACTTTGCTTCCCGGACCCCGGTCATCGACAGCAGTGTGTGGTTGCTGCTGTTGATCGTCCTGTTTTCCCTTGTGGACTTGGCACTGGGCGTGTGGTACTTGGTCACCCTGTCCAGATCCGTGGCCGAAGTGTATGACTGTTCGGCCTGGAAAGCGTTCGGTCTGATTCTGTTGAGCGGTCTGGTGTTCAGTCTGTTGCTCACTTTGTTGTTGTTGCCTCTGGTGAATTGACCATGGGAACCTCAAACACGGGAGTGCGAACATGAACCTTTGGCAAGAAGGATTCAGGTTATTGGGAAGTGTGTGGCTGACTCCCCGCAAATCGGTTCGACACGCACTGAATCACGGCGCTTCGTGGATGGGTTGGGTGCCGTTTGTCTGGATCTTCGGCGTCGTTTTCATGATGGACCAGTTCTCTTTCCGCTCCTTGAGCCGATGGTTTGACATTCCGGATCTCCTGGCATGGGCGTTCCTGTCGGGATTGGCGGCCGGCCCGCTGTTTTGGATGATTTATGGCACGCTGCTTTATGCCGTCGGCAGACCGTTCGGAGGCAGAGGCGGTTGGCAGGAGATGCTGGTGGCCGTGGCCGTCTCGATGATCCCGTGGACGGGGAAATGGCTGCTTGGGCTCGTGGAGCTGTTGATTTTCGGAAAAGAAGCCTGGGATGATTACACGCCACACTTGAATGCCAGCTTCTTTTTGTTGTCGGCCTATTTTCTGATGGTTCTGATCGACGCGATCTTGACCGTTTGGATTTTGGTCGTCTGGTCCGTGGTCGTTTCGGAAGTGCATCGTTTTCCGAATTGGGCCGGTTTTCTGTCGGTGATCGGCGTGCTGGCGCTCGTCTGGATCATTTTCAAATACGCGTTGAACATTGTCATGATACCCCTTTGACGGAGGGAGGCCGGCCAAATCCATGGACCGTTCTGAAAAGAATGCTGAAAGAAGCGGGTTCCGTTTGGGAAACAGGGGATCTTCCACGTTGGAATATGTGATCATCGTGGCCGTCGGGGCGATCTTGGCCGGATTGCTCTTTCTGTCCATGTCGGACGGGGAAGGTTTGATTCAATCGGCGCTCAAGGAAAAAGTTCACGAATCCATGGGAGGAAGTTTGAACGGGGGAAGTTCCACGGGGCAACCTCCTGATCGCGGAGGATCGCCCGAAACAGGCGGAATCGTTACGGTCGGTGGACCGTCTGCATCGGAGACACCGGGATCTTCTCCGCCCGACAAATCTGCGGTCCAAGATTCACCACCAACCGCCCCTCCCTCCTCCCGAAAAGAAGACGACGGCGGCTTCAGGGGATGGTGGAACAAGACTGTTGACTACATCACCTCCGGACAGATCCTGAAAGACACAGGGCACATTTTGAAGGAAACGGCAGACTTCGTGGTCTTGGATGATGCAGCCGGTTGTATAACCGGCCAAGACACGGACGGACAGAAAGTGGGAGGATGGGAGAGGGGGCTCAGTTGTGTGTCCCTGATTCCCGTCGCCAAGCCGGTGAAGGGCGTCAAATACCTGGACGATGCGCTCGAATATGCCGGAAAATTGGATGACAAGCTGGCGGACACGGGGATCGGAAGAGGGCTGAAAAGCGCCAAAGAGAAGTTTGATGAGCTTGTCAGTGGATGGAAGAAAAAGGCCTGTGCATGTCCACCCTATGTGGTTGATAACAGAGTACCTTTGGACAATGAAACCATCTTGAAGGACCGCTCCTTCAAAAGAACGAAACATCGGGTAAAAGGCGCCACGGTCTACGAAAAAGACGGGAAATATTACCACAGGGATACCCTGCACAAGGGAGAGGGAGCCCATCTGGAAGTGTATGATAAAAAGGGAAGGCACATCGGCGAGGCGGATCCGCAGACGGGCGAGATCAAGCCCGGCACCAGAGATCCCAAAAAAAAGTTGGATTTGTAGTGAATGGACGGGGTGGTATTTTGCATCGTTTGATCAGTCGTTTCGAAGAACGGGACAATGACATGTATTTCATGGAAGTGTGCAAAGAGCTCATTGTCGTGAACGACAATGACTCAGGACTCAAGATGTTGAACCGCCTGCTGGAACCGGTCGGTCGGCTGGAACTGTTTGATGACGTCTCAATCTACCACGCCTGGTCCGACGGGAACCGGCGGATGGTGCTGTTTTGTGCCGAGAATGGCTGTTTGGTTTCGGTCGATTTGACGGAAAGGAAGTCAACGGTCATTCCGCTGGAAGGAAAGATACTTCAAACGGTCTTCTCCCCGGTCCACAAGTGGCTGGATAACGGGCTGATGGTGCTGGATTATGCCGGAAACACATACAAAGTGGACATTTCCGAAGGCAGCGTCCGAAGCTTGGCAGAAGGAGCCGGGATGTTCGGGAATGCCGTGTCACTGATGCGGCAACATCGGTTGATCCACTTTGAAGAAGGAATGTTGCTGCTGGAAACTCACTCCGGGGGGAACATCGGAGTTTTTGACTGGACGGGTCGCTTGGTCGCGAATGCCGGGAAGCCGGAAGGAAATTGGCACAGTGTGGGTTATCATGACGGCTGTTTGATCTTCGTGGATGAAACCAAGATCGTCGGTGTGGAGGACCACGAGATCCGGTTTGCGCTCGAACCGGAGTCATCGGAGTATTTTCTGAAAGTCAAAATGACCGATGACCATCTGTGGGTCCTGTCTTCCGACCCGTCGAATCCCCAAAAGAGTCGCATCAGCCAATATCAGGTGTAAAATCCCGAAACCGAATTTATGTTGTTCACGGTGTGGATCTTGGCACGGGGAGGATGGATTGACGGAAATTTCGGCAAAAACGGAAAAATACTGGCAAAGTTTTTGCGGGAGATGTATGATGGAATCAAATGGAAGTGTTGATTCCGGCAAATCTTTCAAACGACAAACGGATTTTTTGCGGGAGGATCCAGATGACGCGGTGGCGCAAGACCGGAACGAGCCGGAAGGGAAATGTGACCATGATGTGGGTGGCCGGGCTTCCGATCTTCATGGTGCTGTTTCTGTTCATGGCGTCGCTGGCGGTGGCTTGGATGCAGACGGGGGTGGCGCAGAAAGCGGCCGATGCGGCCAGCTTGTCCGTGACCCGGAAGATGGATGAACTGGTAAACAGGGAGATTGACGCGCGAATGGTGGAAGCGCTGCAGCGGGGCGAAGATCCCTACTTTGCCGTTCTGGGCACGTCCGGGAAGAAACGGGGACTGGTGATGCAAGTGATCCGGCGGGACCGGGACCAGCTGGTGGAGGCGGCACGGCAATATCTGCGCAAAAACGGAGGCGGGCCCCACGGCGTCATCACCTTTTTCGAGGACGGTCGGATTCAAGTGGAAGCGAGAATTCCTTTCAAACCGCTGATTTTGGAGGACCGTTTGCAGGGGCTGACGGTGAAGGGCCGGGGAACCGGGCCGGCCCGGGAATACGGCTCGTGGTTGAAAGAAGTGAGCAAGATTGAATTTTGAAACACATTCCGCAGGAAGGTGCCGGCATGCCCAACGAGGCAAACGCCGGAGGGGTTCCGCCACGTTGGAGTTTGTCTCCGTTTGGCCGTTGGTGGTGTTGATGTGTCTGTTCGTCTGGCAGTTCGTGGTGGCGGGCATGGCCGTGCTGGAAACGGAGACGCTCGTCAAGGAAGGAGCGAGGCTGGCCGCCCGGTCGGGCAGTGCGGAGCGGGAAGAAAAACGGGGGATGGAAGCGTTTCGGAACACCGGTGATTACCGCTTGGCGTCGTACCGGGTGAAGATCCGTGACGGACAGGCCGAGGTTCATGCGGAGACGGAAATCGATGCCGTGTTCCTGCCGCTTCCGTCCTTTCGCTACCACGCATCGGCGAAGGCACCGGTCATCCGGTGACCGGAGGGACGGGCGAGCAACAAACTGTTTGGGAGGAAACGATGATCGGGAAGCTTTCCGCGTGGAGCCGCACGCGCCGGAAAGGGGCCTCCACGGTGGAGTTCATCATCATTTTGCCGCTGTTCATCCTTCTCTGTCTGGTGATTTGGCAATTGGTGGTGGCAGGCAAGGCGGTGATGGACACCCAGGCGGCTCTCCGGGATGCGGTGCGGGTGGCTTCGGTGACGGGGGATGCGGAGAAAGGAAAGGCACAGTTCAAGGTCACGTTCGTGGAAGACCGGCAATATCAGGTGGACTCGTTTGAGATCCGGATTGACGACGACGAAGTGAAAGCATGGGCGAAGATCAGGATTCCGTTGATTTTCATGGCCGAAAAGAGCACTTTTACGTATCGGAGCACGGCGGAAGCACCGGTTTTGAACCCGTGGAAATCCTGGGCGGGGGGACCGACCGGCCCTTGGCTGACATCCGGCGGAATCCTCGGTCCTCCGGTGCGGACGTGGATCCTGACCTCCCGTTTTGGTCCCCGTACGGACCCCAAGTACGGCGGGAGGGCGTTTCACAAGGGAATTGACCTGGCCGGACCGTTGGGAACGCCGATTTATGCCGCTGCGGACGGAGTGGTGGTTCACGCCGGGCCGGGCACGGGGTACGGGAACTACATCAAAATCGATCACCTGAACGGTTTCCAAACCATCTACGCGCACATGTACGCGGACCAGATCTACGTGAGAAACGGCCAGCGGGTGACACGCGGGCAGCACATCGCGGGGATCGGCAACGCGGGCAAGTCGACCGGTCCTCATCTGCATTTTGAAGTGATCGTGGGAGGCGTGAAGGTGGATCCGCTGCTGTATGTTTCCAGATCCTCCGTGGCCGCCCGTTGACATTTGACGTTTTCTTCATGAAAATCAAGCGCGTTGCACGGTTCCTGAACCGATGCCGAGCGTGATGAAAGACATGGTGCACCGGCAATGGGCCGGCTTTTTTGTGTGGGGCAACTTTCCGGAGTCCGGAAAAAATGATTTCCGTGTGAGTCATGGTTGCAAATCATTTCTGTTCCCGAAAGTCGAAGATGAAACATTTGTATGGGATGGGGTATCCCGCGTCATCATCGAGTCTCCGTGCCTTTCGGATTTGTCTCGAGTCCGATATTGGATATGCCGGAACTTGCGGCGCTTGGTGGTAATCCCCTTCATTCATGGCTCCGGTCAACATGACCGGGGCTTTTTTGTGATCCGGAAAGACAGGTGAAACAGCCATCCAAAAAAGGCGCGCCCGGCTTTTGAAGACCGGGTGCGCCGTTTGGAACCAGCGGGATTCCGGAAACGCTTTCGTCACCGGAAGGAATGAAGAAGCGAAGGGGAGAAAAGGGGACTCAGCCCGTCGCCTCCGCCTCCAACTCTTCCTCCACCGCGACCGCTTCCGTTTTTCCTTTTTCCAGATCAACGTTCAACAGCAGGATGATGCCCACGACGAAAAACAGGGCCAACGAGGCGATTCCGGCCCGGCTGGAGCCGGTGAGTTGCCCGACCAGTCCGAAGACGGCCGGTCCGAAGATGGAAGCGAATTTGCCCGACAAGCCGTAGAAACCGAAGAATTCGTTGTTTCTCTCCGGAGGAACCAGCCGGCTGAAAATGGACCGGCTGAGTGCCTGGCTGCCGCCTTGCACGAAGCCGACCATCACGGCGAGCAGGTAAAAATGGAGGGCGTTGGTCATGAAATAGCCCAAGATGACGATGATGAGATAAATGATCAACGTGGAAATGAGTGCCGGTTTGGAACCCGTCTTTTCGGCGATGCGCCCGAAGAGAAACGTGAAAGGAATTCCCACGAACTGGGTGATCAGCAAGGCGGCGATCAGATCGGTTTGCGCGATGCCGATTTCCGTCCCGTAGATGGTGGCCATTTTGATGATCGTGTTGATCCCGTCGCTAAAGAACCAGAAGGCAATCAGAAATTTGAGCAGTTCCGGGTACTTGTGCAGCCGACGGATGGTTTTTGCGACATCGGAGAATCCGGAGACGGCGTATTCACTGAAGGATTTCTGTCGGTCCGGCATTTTGGGATCGGGCACGTTCCGGAAGATGGGGATGGAAAACAGCAGCCACCAGACGCCCACGCTCAGGAACGAAATTTGCGTGGCCATCAGGGCGGACAAGCCCAGTTTGTCGTGGAACTGGATGAGCCCCAGACACAAGGCCAGCAGGAGGCCGCCGCCGATGTATCCCCAGGCATAGCCGGCCGAAGAAACGGAATCCCGCTTCTCTTCCGGACAGATGTCGGTCAGATAGGCGTCATAAAAAATGTTGCCGGCGGAAAAACCGATCGAGCCGAACAACATCAGCACGGAAGCCCAGATCCACTCCCCTTCCCCGATGGTCGCCATCAGCAGGGAGGCTCCGGCGCCCATCCAGGTGAAAAATTGCAGGAATTTTCTTCTGCTGCCCGATTGGTCGGCAATCGCTCCGAGCACGGGAGCGATGAGGACGATGACGACGAGTGAAATCGACTGAACATAGCCCCAATACGCCGTGGCGGTGGTGGGATCCAGATTGACGGCCGCCACGCTGGAAAAGAAGATCGGCATCACCGCGGCCATGATGATGGTGGCGAAGGAGGAATTGGCCCAGTCGTACAGGACCCAGCTGCGGATCACCTTTTTGTTCATGTGAGGGGCCTCCCTTTGTTCGATTGTTCAGAAAACAAATCCCTCTTTCAGTGTAACACAGTGTCCAAGGAGGTGAAACCGGAGGAGGACCTTTGCATCACGGGTTTCATGCTACAATGAACATACAGGCTGCGAAGGGAAGGATTGCCAGACCGGTTCCGCTGCGGTCCCGTGTGCGGAGGACCGGGCGGAAACGATGGCTCCCGGCAGCCATCATCAGAGGGAAAGGCGGGCGAAACATGAAGTCGGCGGGAGACATGATCGGCGGTTGTTTCAAGGTCATCCAGTCGTTCCCGTTTGTCATCGGCACACTGTATTTTGCGGAAGAAGCGGTGTCGGGACAAACCCGTTCGTGCTTCATTCACGCGCTGAGCGAGCGCGTGGCCGGCAAGCTTCCCGACCCGGAAGCGGTGATCCGGAGGGACGCTTCCGTGTTCTTTCCGATTCGGAAGGTGTTTGTGGAAGACGGGACGCTGTATCAGGTGTTTGATCGGCTCTCGGGGACCTTGTTGGCGTACCGACTGGAGCGGGAATCGTTCCGGGTGCCGGAAGCGGCGGCGCTGGGGCGCAAGGTGTGCAGCCGTGTGCTGTCACTGTATGCAAGAGGAGAATTCGCTTTGGTGCACCCTCAGAACATGTTGCTGTTGCCAAAGGGAAACATCCGGTTTCTCTACGGAGGCAAACAGGGAGTCTTGCCCAAACAGCCCGGACTTTTCATGGATACGAATGCAAAATCACGTCGGTTGGAAGAACAGATCGACGTTTTCATGTTGGGAGCGATGGTTTACCGAATGATCACGGGGAGAAATCCGGTATCGACCGGCTTGAAGGTGCCCAGAGCATCCCGTTTCCGACCGGATATTCCCCGGGAAATGGACGACTTGCTGGATGAGGCGTTGTCCGCGTCGCCGGAGAAACGTCCGGAATTGAGCCGGATGGAAGCCGTTTTCGGACGATTTTCCGCTTCACCGTTCCAGAAAGGCGGGTGAATCATGACCGGATTTTGGAAAGACGGAGAAATGATCGCGGGATCCTACAAGATCCTCAAACGGTTTCCGTTTGTGGAAGGCGAATTGTACCTGACGGAGCTCCCGTCAGATCGAAGCGGGCGAAAAACCCGGTTTGTGCACGTGTTTGAACCCGAAGGGATCGTGGATCCCGGAACATGGCGCAACCGGGACGCTTCGGTGTTTGTGCCCGTGGAGGACGTGTTCGTGGATAGGCATCGGTTGGTTCAGGTGTTTCATTTGCCCGAAGGACATTGGCTGGGGTGGTGGTTGATGCGCACCGCCCCGCTCCCACTGGAGGAGACGGCCGGCTGGGTCCGACAGGTGACGGATCTTGTGCGGATCATGAAGGACTCGGGGATGGAGGCGCCGGTCGATCCGCAAAATCTGTTGATGACGGACCACGGGCTTCGTTTTCTGTACGGATGCCCGATCAGTCGTGCCGGTGGGGATCCGGTGCAAGTGAAACGGCTGGCGGAGCTCATCTGGCTCATGTTGACCGGCAAGTTTCCGGGAGCGGGCGGAACGGGCCCGCTTCGCACCCTCCGCCGGGATGTTCCGGCGGAGCTGGAAATGTTGTTGGTGAGAGCCATGTCGCCGGATCCGCTCAGAAGACCGGGAATCAAAGACTTTGCGGCCTGGGCGGCGGGCTTGGCGCTTCGCCCGGTCTGACTCCCGATTCCGGAAGAGTCCACGTGCGAAAAATTTTTCACGCCGGAGGGCGTTTGCGGACGAGCTCTTCCCCGAAAGTTTCTTTTGTTTCCTGAAAATTCTTTTGTCGTAGAATATTGTTTCTTGTTACAATGATAACGCATTCACGAACCGGTACGAATGAGGAGAGTGAGAGCATGGACACGAAAAAACTGGCGGAGGAGCTCGAACGCCATGTCCGGCCCGACACGTTCCCTCTGGCGATTCGCGTGGTGAAAGAAGACGAATCCCTGCCTGAGAAAGTCAAACGTCCATATCGCGATTTCGGGGTGCAGATCACCATCTGCCAGGGGATCACCATGGCCCGGAGATACGGATGGACGCTGGCGATGGGGGGAGAGGATATGTCCTGTCCGATCGCCAAGGTGGCGTTTGCTTTTGAAAAAAGTGTCCCGTTTTATGAAGAGGGCACGCTGGCTTGCGGGATGTACACCGAATCGATGGAAGCGGGAAAGAAGGCCGAGGAAGCGGTCCCCCGGTTTCGCGAAGGGGAGCAGGGCACCATCCTGGTCGGCCCGCTTGCACGTGCCGCTTGGGAGCCGGATCTGGTGCTGGTGTACGGCAATTCGGCGCAGGTGATGCGGTTGACGGCGGCGGCCCTGTACAAGCGAGGCGGTTCGCTGACCTCCCATTTCAGTGCCCGGGCGGATTGTGCCGAGATCGTGGTTCGCACGATTCAGACCGGGGAGCCGCAAGTGATCTTGCCCTGTTACGGAGACAGGGTCTTCGGCCAAACCCATGATCATGAGATGGCCTTCACCTTTCCGTACAAGCTGGCGGCCGAAATGGTTGAAGGGCTTGCGGGGACGCACCGGGGAGGCGTTCGTTATCCGATTCCCACGTTCCTGACTTACCGGGCCAAATTCCCGCCGACGTACGAGCAGTTGAACCGCATGTGGGAACAGGCAGAAGCCGAAGCGCGAAACGAAGTGGAGAAAAAGGATGGAATCCCCGATATTGAGTGAACGTCGAAAAAATGAGAAAAAATGTCGATGTTTCCCGGTTTATTTCGTGACGCGGGCGGTAATATGATAGGCGTACGGTTCCGCCACTTTTGCATGACAGGGGGATTGCGGATGAGTGAATCCGTGCGGACGGCACGTCCTTCAATGATCAGGGTACTGCTGGATCCGACTGAAGAGATGAAACGGATCCGGGAAAACCCCGTGTTTTGGGGAGCACTGCTTTTGGTGACGTTGGCCGGCGCTGTGTTGTACGGGTTTCAAATGTATTTCGTTGCCCAAGATCCTGCTCTTTGGTCCCGAATGATGGGGAATGCAGAAATGCCCGGCGTCGGTCAGGAGCAATTGAAAACGGTCACGATGTTGGTCTCTGCGGTCGGGATGTTGTTCACCTATCCGGTTGGCTTGTTGATCGGTGCATTCGTTCTTTGGTTCATCGTTTCTCTTTTTCAAGGAGAAGCCACGTATCGCCAACTGTTTTCTTTGCAGGCTCATCTGGGGATCTTTGTGTTGCTGGGCTTGTTGGTCAACTTTGCGGGCACCGCGCTGTTCGGTTTGAACCCGATGTATCCTCCGACCAGTCTGGCCGCTTTTGTCGAGGCGGAAGGGATGCTGGAAGGGTTCCTGATGAATCTGGAAGTGTTCAACATCTGGAGCACCGTGGTTCTTGCGATCGGACTGAAGGAAATTGCCGGGCTTTCCAAAGGCAAAGCATGGACGGTCGCCGTATTGTATTGGGGTTTGTTTGCGTTGCTCGCAGCGGGAACATCGGGATTGGCATCGATCGGAGCGTGAGATTTGACAGAGATGGAGGAGTTTTTGGGTGAGAAAAAAGATTTGGATCGGTGGGGGGATCATCGCGCTGGTCATGCTGATGATCGGCTTGGCGGTGTGGAAGAAACAGACCCCGGATGACATTCTGGAGGGAACCCGCCTGACCCCGCGAAACTTGGGAGAAACCTTCACCGTCAGCGGCTCGGTGGACACGGTTGACCGGCAGACCGTTCATCTGCAGCCTGACCGTGGAGAACTGAAAAAAATCTGGGTCAAGGCGGGGCAACGGGTGAAGCCCGGCGACAAACTGGTGGAGTATGAAAATCCGACCCTGCGGGCGGAACAGGAGCAGGTGGAACTGCAAATCCGGGCCGCCCGGGTGAAGCTGAATTACCTTGAGAAACAGAAAAAGAACCTGGGCAAACCATCGACTTCCGCCGGTGCCGCTGCGGGGTCCCCGATGCCCGGCACCACCAAGGATGAACTCAATCAACAAATCGAATTGACGCGCCTCGAACTGAAGCAGGCGGAGAAACAGCGGGAACTGGTTCGTGAGCGCATCCGCCGGCAGGTGGTGACCGCCACGATCGCGGGGACGGTCGTGGAAGTCAACCCCCGTGGCGGAACGGGAGCGGATGCAACGGCACCGCTGGTTCAAGTGGCCGATCTGTCGAAAATCCTCGTCACGGCCAATGTGTCGGAATTCGACGTGATCAAACTCAAGCCGGGGATGGGCGTGGACATCCGGTCGGAGGCCATGCCGGACAAAAGTTGGACGGGAAAGGTGGAACGCATCGCCGACCTGCCCAAAGCGCAAGGACCGGAGGTAGGGGGAGGAGAGTCCCAGGTCCTGTATCCGGTGGAGATTCGTCCGAACGAGGCTCTTCCGTTTCGCATCGGCACCCGTTTGATCGTGGAAATCAAGGTCACGGGTGAACAGGTGAACGCCCTGCCGGAGTCGGCCATCGTGGAAGAAGGCGACAAGTTCTACGTGTTTGTGGTGGAAAACGGAAAGGCTGTCCGCAAAGAAGTGAAAATCGGGCAGCGGAACGGGGAGTATGTGCAGGTGGTTTCCGGTCTGACCGCACAAGAGACGGTGCTGGCAGACCCGCCGAAAGATCTGCGCCCCGGGGAGGAAGTGACCGTCCGATGATCACGCTCAGGGGCATTCGCAAGACCTACCGGATGGGGGATCAGGAAGTCGACGTGTTGCGCGGCATTGATCTGGACATCCGGGAAAATGAGTATGTGGCCATCATGGGGCCCTCCGGATCAGGGAAGTCGACGCTGATGCACGTCATCGGCTGCCTGGACCGGCCGACGGAGGGAACTTACGAACTGAACGGGACGGACGTGTTTGCCGTCGACGATGTCGGACTGGCGGCCATCCGCAACCGAACCATCGGATTCGTGTTTCAGCAGTTTTTCCTCCTCCCCCGGATGAATGCAAGGCAGAACGTGGAGCTTCCGCTGGTGTATGCGGGCGTGCCCCGGGCGGAGCGGGAGAAGCGGGCGCTGGAAGCCCTCGGGCGGGTCGGGCTGGCGGAACGGAAACATCATCGTCCTTCGGAACTTTCCGGGGGCCAGCAGCAGCGTGTGGCCATCGCGCGGGCATTGGTCAACCGCCCGCGCATTTTGTTGGCCGATGAGCCGACCGGTGCTCTGGATTCCAGGTCGGGACGGATGGTGCTGGATTTGTTTGATGAACTGCACCGGGAAGGAAAAACGGTGGTGCTGATCACGCACGATCCGGAGGTGGCCGCCCGCGCGGAACGGGTGATCACCATCCGCGACGGACAGATCATCCGGGACGAGCGGAAGGAGGGTGCGTCGTGAATCTCTGGGAAAACGTCAAGATGGCCATTGATTCGATTTTTGCGCACAAGCTCCGCTCGTTCCTGACCATGTTGGGCATCGTGATCGGGGTGGCTTCCGTCATCCTGATCGTGGCGATCGGTGAAGGGGGGACCGAGCAGCTCACCGAAGCGTTTGCCGGTTCCGAAAACATGATCAATCTGGCGCCCAAGCTGGAACCGGGCGAAATGGCCCTTCCGCAGCAGGGGGATTCCCCGTTCACGGACAGGGACGTGGAGGACTTGAAACGGATTCCCGACGTGAAAAACGTGCTCGTCTTCAGCTACCAGGTGGCTTCCGTCCGGAACCGGGACAAACAGGCGGACGGAACGCTGGTGTTCGGGCTCAATGACAATGCTTCCCTGGAAACCGGGGGAACGGAACTCTCCGCGGGTCGTCTGTTTCATCCCGGGGAATATCTCAGCTCGAGCGGCGGGGTCATTCTGGGGCACAGCGTGGCGGAGAAACTGTTTCCGGACGGAAAAGCCGTCGGCCGGCTCGTCCATGTCCGCTCGCAACCGCTGAAGGTGATCGGCGTGCTGGAGAGGCCGCAGGGACTGCAGGGGCTGATCGACACGCCCATGGTTTACGTTCCCGCGCGCACGTGGCAGAGCATTTTCGGCCAAATGAAGATCGACCAGCTCACGCTTCAGGTGGAAACGTCGGAAGCGATCGAGCGGGCCGGGAAAGAAGCGGTGCGCATCCTCAACCGCAATCACGGAAAAAAGGACGGTTATGAGGCCCAGAACCTCGAACAGTTGTCACAGGGAATCGGCCAGGTGCTTTCCATCATGACGGTGGTGATCGGGAGCATCGGCGGCATCTCTTTGTTGGTCGGCGGGATCGGCGTGATGAACATCATGCTGGTTTCGGTCACGGAACGCACGCGGGAAATCGGCATTCGCAAAGCAATGGGGGCGACGCGCGGAAACATTCTCGCCCAGTTTCTCATTGAGTCGGTGACCCTGTCCGCGATCGGGGGAACCGTCGGAATCCTGCTCGGGGCCGGCGGGGCCGGGCTGCTCCACGTGCTGAACGTCTGGCCGGCGGTCGTCTCTCCGCTGGCGGCGATCGGAGGATTCCTCTTCTCCGTGGTGTTCGGGGTGGTGTTCGGCCTTCTGCCCGCCAACAAGGCGGCCAGACTGCATCCGATCGAATGTTTGCGACACGAATGAACCGCATTGCATGGAAGAAGGCTCCCGGTCGGTCAACGTCGGGAGTTCCCGGATGATTCCCGACGGTTGCGGGCGCGAATTTGTCACGGTCGTCACGGATTCGCAGGAGAATGACGGATGGATCATGAATCATTGTCCCTGGAAAGAGCATCCGGGGACTTTTTTGATGCGGGCGTGTGACAAGGGATGATGAAACAGGGTAAAAAAAGGATGTATGGAAGCCATTTTTTCAGCAAAGGGGGCCCTTTCGTGTCGGAGCGCAAAACGGAACGTCCCCGCAGCAAGTGGTTCACCTGGTTGGCGGGAATGGGGTTCCTTGTGGCCAGTTTGGGCGGGAAGTTGAAGTCCATTCTGACGTTGCTCAAATTCGGCAAATTCGGAAGCACGCTCTTTTCCATGTTCCTGAGCGTGGGCGTTTACGCGTTGATCTATCCTTGGCAATTTGCGATCGGACTGGTGTTGATGCTCCTCATCCATGAAATGGGACACGTGTGGGCGGCCAAACGGAAGGGCTTGCCGGTGTCCGCGCCGGCGTTCATTCCGTTTGTGGGAGCGCTGATCACCATGAAGCGGCAACCGGCCGATGCCGCAACGGAGGCCTATATCGCGTTCGGAGGACCGCTTCTGGGAACGCTCGGAGCCGTTTTCACGCACGCGCTGGGAGTCTGGACCGGGGAACACATTTTGCTTGTGATCGCGATGGTGGGATACTTCATCAATCTGTTCAACCTCGTCCCCATCCATCCGTTGGACGGAGGACGCATCGTCACGGCCGTCAGTCGTTGGTTGTGGGTGGTCGGTCTGGTGGCGGGGTTTGTGATGATCCTGTATTTGAGGAGCATCCTGCTGGCACTCATCTACATCCTGTTCGTCATGGAACTGTGGTCCACCTTTGGCAGACGCAAACCGAAAGCGAAAACGATTCCTCTGGAAGTGCGGGTACCGTTGGCCCGCTTCGAGGAAACCGGACTGAGCATTCCGGAGGAACGCCAATCGCGGGAATTGTTGTTCCGGCAATATTGCCTGGTGGAAACCCAGGATCACCGGGCGGCGGTGGAAGATCCCGCACTGGGGACGATGGTCGAATTTCCGTTTCAGGGGGACATCCGGTCCGCGAAGCTGGTCCGCACATTTGCCCCCGGGCCGGAGGAGTCGGAGGTGCGGATGGTCGTGGAGATTGAAGCGATTCCGGAGAGTATCGGCGGCATCCGCAAGGATAAACGGTATTACCAGGTGCCCGCACGCCTGCGCTGGGGGTTCGGTCTGGCATATTTCGGTCTGGCGGCTTTTCTCGCTTGGATGCTCACTCTGATCGGAAATCTCCCCATTCAAGGGTAAAGAGGAACGGTTTCAAACCATGGTCGCCAATCATGAACGGGCGGGGTCCGGGGAAATCCCCCGGTTCCCGCCCGTCATTCGTTCATCCGGTGAATGACCCTCAGTCGTATGCCGCGACCCCAACGGACCGGTCAAACCATGAAAGGGGCAGAAGGATTGGTTGCCGGGACTCGGGATGAGCGGCGTTCGACAGCCTCATTTCACCTGGATTTGACGCTCGACGTGATCATGAATCGATCCTTTTTCCACGTGAAGCACCACGCTCCAGGCACCGGCGGTCGGGAAGGAAAACTCCGCGGAATATTCTCCGGGCTTCCCTTCCCGGGCGGGAATCCAATGATGACGCCCGCTTCCGGTCCGGATTTCAAATTTCGTTTCCGCGCCGGACAGAGGCTTCCCGTCGTGGAGGACCTTGGCTGCCAGCGTGGCGGTTTGTCCGGCGGTCACCGTGTCCGGAAGGTCAAGCTGCAGTTCGGTGCCGTGGTGGTGATGCCCGGCCTGCGCTTCTCCCTTCACGGTGAATCGAGCGGTCTCCATCTGATGAATTCCCGGGGCGTTCACGTGAACGATCACCGTGTGTTCCCCCGGTTGAACCCCCTGCACGACCGCGGAATACCGTCCCGTCTCCGTGGAAGAACCTTTCAGGCGCCGGGCAGGTTCCCCGGACCGGCGAATCTCGAATTCCACATCGGCGGCGACCGGCCGGTCTCCCTGCTTCACCTCCGCGGTCACGGTGACGTTCCCGCCGGGCGACGCGGCGGCCGGATCGGCGGAGGCCACGATGGTCAGCGGAACGCCGGACATCTCCGGAGAGGAGTCGGCGGGCTTCTGCTGCGCCTCTTCCGGTTGCGGGCCGCAGCCGGTGAGCGTGACGAGGAGAATCAACACCGCAACGGAAATCCATGGGGATTTTCGAAACATCGGTCGCGTCTCCTTCCCTGTGAAACACCATTTGTGAATACATTCACATTTTAAGAGAAATCCCGGGGAATGCGCCATGCCCCGAACGGGTTATTTCTCCCCGGTCAAACCTTGTTCGAAGGCATAGCGGGTCAGTTCCACCCGGTTCTTCAAATGCAGTTTTTGCATGATGTTTTTCAGATGATTCTTGACGGTGTGTTCCGAGATGCAGAGGGATTCCGCGATTTGCCGATTGCTCATCCCGCGCGACACAAGCCCCAGGATTTCCTGCTCACGCGGAGTGAGAACCGGGTTTCCTTTCGGAGGAGACGGGGAAGCGGTAAACTCGCGGAGAATTCTCCTGGCGATTTCCCCGGACATCGGCATCTCGTCCTTGGCCACGGACCGAAGGTACTCCAGCCAGACGGAGGGATTCAGATTTTTCACCAGGTAGCCCTGCGCTCCCCGCTTGACGGCTTCAAACAGATCGGCCACATCGTCGGACACCGTCACCATCACGATTTTGACCGACGGCATCATTTCCTTCAATCTTCGGGTGGTTTCCAGACCGTCCATGTCCGGCATGTGGATGTCCATCAGCACCAGGTCCGGATGGACTTCCGCGACCGTTTCCAGCAGCCGTTTGCCGCTTCGTGCTTCCGCCACCACTTCAAAAAACGGATCCCTCGACAAGATCATCCGCATGGCTTTCCTTGCATGTTCATGATCATCGCAGATCATGACCCGGCAGGTCCGATTCATTCCTTGCCCTCCTTCCGGATCTCCAGCACCGTATGGGCTTCTTCCCGCCAAAGACGCAGTGTCGCACCGAGCAGCCGGGCACGGTCGCGCATGATGTTCAGCCCGAACCGGTTCTTTTTGTTCATGGCTTCCGGTTTCAATCCCTTTCCGTCGTCCGTGACCCTGAGCACCCACCGCTGACGTTCCCCGCTCAGCTCCACCCGGGCGCGGCGGGCCTCGGCATGCTTCCGGACGTTGGTGAGAGCTTCCTGGATGCAGGCGAACAATTCCGCTTTCTCTTTCGGACTCAGGAGCGATTCGTCGAGCCGGATGTCCGTGACGGTACGGATGCCCGTGTCCGTCTCGAACTCCAACACCCATTTCCGCACCCGTTCCGACCATTTCTCGTCGGCCTCTTCCCGAACCGGCTTCAGATTGAAAATGGCCTGGCGGACGTTGTCGTGAACCTGCCGCAGGTTCCGCTCCAGTTCAGGCCACTCCCGGCCGGGATGTTTTTGTTTCAACTCGTCGATCTGGATCGACATCAAAAACAACGTCTGGGCGATCCCGTCGTGCAGCTCCCGCGCGATCCGTTCACGTTCTTCAAAGACGGCTTGCCGCGCCTTTTCCCGTCGGAGCTCCTCCTGCATCTCCTCGTAGACGAGGAACAGTTTCCGCAGCAGGGTGACGGTGGCCAGAAAGACCAGCACCGGCGTCAACCAGTTGCCGGCTTCCATGGACAACCAGGGGAGAAGAAACTCATGGCGAACGTATTCCCATGCGCCGACCAAGACGGTGGGCGTCAGGAGAATCATCCATTTGATCTGTTGGTAGCGCATGCTCCGAACCACCCTCTCCGCATCTCCGTTACCCGCAAGCGTACCACAAACGGGGACGGGCCGAAACCGCCTGAGACAGGGCCTCCCGCATATTCATCTTCCCACTTCGGCCACACGGGATCCATGACCCGAAAGAGCCATGGTCGTTCGCAAGGGGGTGGTCCGCGATTGCGGGTGTTTGCATGAAAAAACCCCCCGTGAAGGGGGGAGAAACGGACGGAGGTTGCATCGGTCTTTCATTCAGCCGTTTCGTTTCAATTTCCCCGTTCTCATCGCATACCGTTCCGCGGCATGGAAGATTCCCAGTCCGAGCGGAATCAGCAAGATCCCGATCACCAGGAGGGAAGTCAGCTGCGGCAACAGCGCGGAAAGGGGGGCACCGTGCAAAATGGCTTGCCGTGCCGCATCCAGTGCGTACGTGCCGGGGGAAACGCGGGACAGGGGCTCCAGCCAGTCGGGCAGGCGGAGACGTCATAATACACGCCCGAAACGAGGAGAATGATCCCCTGGATGATGTGGGTGGCTTGGGCTCCCCGCTCCGGAGACAACAGCGGCAGGACGGCGGCGATCAAACCGAGGCCCATGAATGCCGGCCCGGCGGCGGCCAACACCACCAGGGCCGCCCCCAGGTTGGCCTGCGCCAGGGAAAAGTCGAAAAACAACGCCACCGCGGTCAGTACCACGATCGTTCGCAGCGTGCCGTACAGAACCGCAAACATGCACATGCCGCCCAAGTGGGTCACCCGGCGGATGGGGGCCATGAACGTGTATTCGATGGTGCCTTCCCATCGTTCCCAAGTGATGGAGTTGCTCACTTCTTCAAACAGCACGGCCATGAATCCCCAAAACAGAGCACCGATCACCAGGTACAGCACCGTTTGCTCCCGCAAAGCCGGATCGACCGTCATGCCGATCAACCCGATGGTCAACGTGTTGATGATGTTGTAAAAGAAAAAATACCGATTCCCAGGCGATGTACCGCCGGATCAGGCTGAAGCTTCGTTCGACGAACGCATACATGGCATTCCATTCATGAATCATCTTCATCGGCCAACGCCTCCTCCCACGATTTTCCGTTCAGGGTGAAAAACGCTTCTTCCAGGGTTTCGGCTCCGGCTTTCTCCTTGAGCCCTTCGGCCGTGTCCAGGGCAACGATCCGGCCGTTGTCGATGATGGCGATGCGGTCCGACAGCCGTTCCGCCTCATCCATGTCATGGGTGGTCAAAATGATGGTGGCATCGTGAGTGCGCATCACTTCTTCAATGAATTCCTGAACGTCCCGTTTGGATTTGGGATCCAGTCCCGTGGTCGGTTCATCCAGCAGCACCAGGGTCGGGGATGTCATCAAGGCCCGGGCGATGGCCACCTTTTGTTGTTGACCCCGGGAGAGATTCTCCAGCGGGGTGACCATCTTGTCCCGACGGATGCCCAGCCGCGCGAGAATCTTCTCCGCTTTTTCCCGGCCCTCCGACGCGCCGAGACCGTACAGCCGTGCCGCGTATCTCAAGTTTTCCAGAGCGGACAGCTTCTTGAAGAAGGAAGCTTCCACCGAAACACGATTGATCATGCGGCGCACCTGATCCAGCTCTTTCACCACATCGTGGCCGAACACGGTCAAACGGCCGTTGTCGGGAATCAGGAGCGTGGACAGCAGACGGATCAGGGTGGACTTGCCGGATCCGTTGGGGCCCAGGAGTCCGAACACTTCCCTCCGGCGAACTTCAAACGAGACGCGGTTCACCGCGCGCACTTCCCGTTTTTTGCCCAGAAACGCGTTTCGGAAGCTGCGGCTCCCTTCCACGTGCTCGTAAAACGTCTTTGACACCTCTTCGCACACAATGGCTGCCGGTGCGTCGGCATGTTTCGGATGCAAGGAATGCACCTCCCGCTCCAAGGAGGCGGTTTTCATGTCGAATCATCTCCCTTCCGGTTTGAGGTGAAACGGGGAACGTGGATGATGCCTGGATGACGGATTCCGAAGGGATCCGGTTCTCAGGCAAGGGGCTTCACACCTGCGGGTTTCCAAGCGACTCATGTTCCGTGTCCTATGTCGTCGCCGATCACGCTGTCTCTGAACGCGCGCCGCCCCTTCAAGAGCAGGTCGTGGGTGAGACCTTCATCCCTGCCCGGATGGACCGGTTGGCTCTTTTTGTTTCTCCGTGGCAAAAACGGATGGACAAATGGTGTCATGACCGTTTCCTCCTTCACGGGTGATTGGCGTTTCCGCCGGAAACAAAAAAGGCCACGGGCCGCCGAAAGGCCCGTGGCATGGCAGGAACAAAGCACAAAAAAGCCACAGGCCTCCGCAACCTGTGGCACGGTGTTTCCAGGCGAAACGAGGTCAGCCGGCTTCTTTGATCACCGTGAGGCCGTCAGGTTCGGCGGATTCCGTTCGTATGTGGTTCGAATGGCCGAAAATGGGCATACGTACCCCTTTGACGGTAGGAATGAGCATACGAACGATCCGTTTCATGGAAGACGACCTCCTTTCATCAAAGCCGCTGATTCAGTACATTCCCATTTTATGACTTCGTCAAACTTTTGTCAATTGTGTCCGGAGAGGTTCGCCCATGTTTGTCCGAACGTTTCAGGGAGCGGCAGAAATTCGGGAAAGATGCGGGGTTGAATGCATTGAACCCGAAAGGACGGGTTGGGTAAAATGGGCTCAACCCTTTTGATTGGATGAACATTTTTTCATGACAAGGAGTCCGAACATGAAAGCGATCATTTTCGATCTCGACGGAACGTTGTTTCAGACGGAAAAAGTGGGGGTTCCCGCCTTTCGCAACACGTTTGAAGAACTGAGGCGCCTGGGGCGATATGACGGACCCGTGCCTTCGGATGAGCGGATTGCATCCGTGTTCGGCATGACGCATCAGGAAATATGGGAAACCCTCCTCCCCGGGGCGGATCCGGAAACCCGGCGGTTTGCCGATCGGCGGATGCTCGATCTGGAAGTGGACATGCTCCGAAGCGGCGAGGGGGTTCTGTATCCCGGTGTGGAAGAAACCCTCCGGCGCTTGGACGCGGCCGGACACCCGCTGTTCATCGCCAGCAACGGAGCGGAGAATTACGTTCGCGCGGCACTCGATTCCAAAGGATTGACTCCGTTGTTTGCCGGAATCTGGACGGCCGGGAAACACAAGACGGAAACCAAGACGGAGCTGGTCCGCATGCTGATGGATGAATGCGGGGTTTCCGGAGGGATCATGGTCGGAGATCGGAAAAGTGACGTGGAAGCCGGGAAAGGAAACGGTTTGTTTGTCGTCGGATGCCGGTATGAAGGCTTTCCGGCGTTCGGCGGAGAAAATGAACTGGAAGGCAGCGACCGGATCATCCGGACATTCCGGCAACTGGAGGACGTGGTTGCGGAATTCCCCGACCGCTGAGCCGGGAAAGCGGAAAGACAGCAGGGGCCATGCATGCAGGATTTCCCGGAAGCGGCGACTCCGGCAGTCACGGTCCCGCTTCTTTCCGAAACGGTTTCAGGGGGTGGTGTGCCATGCAAAGTGTATGGAGTCTTCCTTATTGGGAAATCGCCTTTCGACTGTTCATTGCCGGATTGCTTGGGGGATTGGTGGGCTGGGAACGGGAACGGAACAATCATCCTGCCGGATTTCGCACCCACATCCTGGTCAGTTTGGGTTCCGCGTTGATCATGCTGATTTCCGTATACGGTTTTGCCAATTACATGGATGAAACCAATGTCCGCTTTGACCCTGCCCGCCTCAGCGCCCAGGTGGTCAGCGGCATCGGTTTCCTGGGGGCGGGAACCATTCTCAGGCACGGGTTTTCGGTCACCGGACTCACCACGGCGGCCTCGCTCTGGGTGGTCTCCGGCGTGGGATTGGCCGTCGGTGCCGGGTTTCTGTTCGGGGCGGTGCTGACCACCGCGCTGGCGCTGATCAGTTTGGAACTGTTGAACCGAATGGAAAATATCCTGATCAAGAAGCGAAAAATGCATGTGTTGCACCTGATCGTCCGCGATGAACCGGGGAAGATCACGGAAATCGCCGATCTGGTCGCCCGGGCGGGGGGAGTGGTCCGAAAGTTGGACATCGACGATTCCGGCGAAGGGGACGATGTGGAGATTCGCCTCATGATCCGTTTGCCGGAAGAGGTCAACCTGGCGCACCTGGCGGACCGGATTCGCGGAACGGAAGGAGTGCGGGCCGTGCGGATTTGACCGGACTCACATGGAAGCACCCGTTTTTGTCAACCATATAAATGCCGGAAAGGGGACTTGGCAACGGAAAAGGGCTGCTGTAAAATGAAATCAGAAGGTCAAAGATAGTCAAAGTCAGCAGGAGGTTGTCCGATGAGCGGCAACATCTCGGACATCATCGAACGATACATCAACCGAATCCTGAATGAAAGCGAAACCGGTGTCGTGGAGATCAAGCGGAGCGAACTGGCCGATCTGTTCCGGTGTGTCCCGTCCCAGATCAATTATGTGATCAGCACCCGATTCACGATTGAGAAAGGCTACCGGGTGGAAAGTAAAAGAGGAGGAGGCGGGTACATCCGGATTCGCAAGGTTCGCTTGAAAGACAATCGGGAGACGTTCGAGGAACTGCTGGAAATGATCGGTGATTCGATTCCGCAGATGACGGCGGAACATGTCATCGTTCGCCTGCTGGATGAAAAACGGATGACTCCGCGCGAAGCGTTGTTGATGCGAAGGATCATTTCGCGCGAGACGCTATCACTCCCGATCCCTCTTCGTGACCAGGTAAGGGCCAAATTGATGCGCATTTTGATCTGCACACTATTTGACGCCAAAGGAGAGTGACGGCCGATGCTCTGTCCTGAATGCGGGAAACGGCCGGCAACGCTTCACTATACGAAAATTGTGAACGGAATCAAGACCGAATTGCATCTGTGTGAGTTTTGTGCCCAGGAAAAAGGGCTGGATTACATGCCGGGCTTTGAAAGCGGCGGATTTTCCTTCCACCAGCTTCTGTCCGGTCTTCTGAACTTGGATCCTCCGTCCGGACCCAAAGGGAGAGCGGTGCGGGACGGACAAGGAAGTTTTCGCTGCACCACGTGCGGGCTGACCTACAACCAGTTCAGCAAAGTGGGTCGCTTCGGATGTGCCGATTGTTACAAAGCTTTCCGGGACCGTCTCGAACCCTTGCTTCGGAGAATCCACGGGCATTCCACTCACCGCGGAAAAATTCCTTCCCGCAATCTCGGTGAGATCAAAATCCGTCGTCAGTTGGAAAAACTGAAACATGAACTGGCGCTTCGCATCCAGGCGGAAGAATTCGAAGAAGCCGCCCGTCTCAGAGACCGGATCCGGGAACTGCAGCAGCGACTGAAACAATGAAACGTTCGCGGAAGCCACATTCCCGAAGCTCTCTTTCATGCAGGGAGGATCATCCATGTCTCTCGAACATTTCATGAGAAAAGCGATCAGTGAATGGATGCGGGTCAAAGGTCCGCAATCGGATATCGTGTTCAGCAGTCGCGTTCGCATCGCCCGCAACCTTCGCGGATTGCCGTTTCCGATGCTGGCGACGGCTTCCCAGGCGGAAGAAGTGGCCAGACGGGTGGAAGAAGCGGTGCGAAACGCCGCAAACAGGCATCCGCTTCTTCAGGATGCCGTCTTTGTCAAAATGAACGATTTGACCGACCTCGAGCGACGGGTCCTGGTGGAAAAGCATCTGATCAGCCCGATGCTGGCCGAAGAATCCCGCCACGGAGCGGTGATTCTCAGCCGGGATGAATCGGTGAGCATCATGATCAACGAAGAGGACCACATCCGGATTCAGGTGCTGTACCCGGGACTGCAGCCGGAAAAAGCATGGGAGGCGGCAAGCAGCATTGATGATTGGCTGGAGCAATATCTGCCGTTCGCCTTTGACGAGGATACCGGCTATTTGACCAGCTGTCCGACCAATGTCGGCACCGGCATCCGATCGTCGGTCATGGTTCATTTGCCGGCTCTGGCCATGACTCAGCAACTTGGAAGGCTCTTTCCGGCCATTACCCAGGTGGGGCTCGCCGTGCGGGGCATTTACGGCGAAGGCAGCGAAGCCCTCGGACAGCTGTACCAGGTTTCCAATCAGGTGACCCTGGGACAGTCGGAAGAAGAGATCATTGACAACTTGCAAGGCGTCGTCCGCCAGATGATCGAACATGAGCAGGCGGCCAGACGCAAACTGCTGGAGTTGTCCCGCGTCCAGTTGGACGACCGGGTGCACCGTTCCTACGGGATCCTTGCCCATTCGCGAATCATCGATTCCAAAGAAGCAATGATGCGTTTGTCCGACGTGCGTCTTGGCATCGACCTGGGGCTCATTCGCGGGGTTTCCGCCAACGTGATGAATGAACTCATGGTCATGACCCAACCCGGATTTTTGCAACAGTACGCCGGACAGCGGCTGAGCGCCGAGCAAAGGGACGTTCGACGGGCCAAGCTGATCCGGGAACGCTTGGAGCTCGAACGGCAATCATCGTGATTCATCCAATTCATCAAACAGAGAGGGTGCATGAATGACATGATGTTCGGCCGATTTACGGAACGTGCGCAAAAAGTGCTGGCTCTTGCCCAGGAGGAAGCCGTGCGACTCGGCCACGGAAACATCGGTACGGAACACATTTTGCTTGGGCTCGTTCGCGAAGGCGAGGGGATTGCCGCCAAAGCGCTGATCGCTCTGGGTCTCGGGATGGAGAAGATCCAGAAGGAAGTCGAATCCATGATCGGGCGGGGGCAGGGGCAACCGGTCAACATCGCCTACACCCCGCGGGCCAAAAAAGTGATCGAACTCTCCATGGACGAAGCCCGCAAACTGGGGCATACCTACGTGGGCACCGAACACATTCTGCTGGGACTCATCCGCGAAGGGGAAGGAGTGGCCGCCCGCGTGCTGAGCAACCTGGGGATCAGCCTCAACAAAGCCCGTCAACAGGTGCTTCAGCTTCTCGGCAGCAGCGAGGCCCTTTCTTCCCATCACGGACCTCATCCTCATGTGAACACGCCCACGCTGGACAGCCTGGCCAGGGATCTCACCGCGGCCGCCCGTGACGGCAACCTGGATCCGGTGATCGGCCGCGGCAAAGAGATCGAGCGCGTGATTCAGGTGCTTTCCCGTCGGACGAAGAACAATCCCGTGTTGATCGGGGAGCCGGGGGTCGGAAAAACCGCCGTGGCGGAAGGGCTGGCCCAGCGCATCGTGGACGGCGAAGTGCCGGAAACCCTTCGCGGAAAACGGGTCATGACGCTCGACATGGGCACGGTGGTGGCAGGCACCAAATACCGCGGCGAGTTTGAAGACCGGCTGAAAAAAATCATGGATGAAATCCGCCAGGCCGGGAACATCATCCTGTTCATCGACGAGCTGCACACGTTGATCGGTGCCGGCGGAGCGGAAGGAGCGATCGATGCGTCCAACATTCTCAAACCGGCGCTGGCCAGGGGAGAATTGCAGTGCATCGGCGCCACCACGCTCGATGAATACCGGAAATACATCGAGAAAGACGCCGCTTTGGAACGGCGTTTCCAACCGATTCTCGTCGAAGAGCCCACCATCGAGGAAGCGATTCTCATTCTCCAAGGGCTCAGGGACCGGTACGAAGCGCATCACCGCGTGAAAATCACCGATGAAGCCATCGATCAGGCCGTGAAACTGTCCGACCGCTACATCACCGACCGGTATCTGCCGGACAAGGCGATCGACCTGATCGACGAGGCGGCCTCCAAGGTGCGGCTCAAGTCGTACATGGTTCCGCCGGACCTGAAAGAGCTGGAGAACAAGCTGGAAGAAGTGAAAAAGGAAAAAGATGCGGCCGTGCAGAGCCAGGAATTCGAGAAAGCCGCTTCCCTGCGCGACAGCGAGCAAAAGCTTCGCGAAGAAATCGAGATCATGCGCAACCACTGGAAGCGTGATCAGGGCAAAACCGATTCCGCCGTCACCGCCGACGACATCGCCGACGTGGTATCCAGCTGGACGGGCATTCCGGTGAAAAAGCTGGCTCAGGAAGAATCCGAGCGGCTTCTGAACATGGAAAGCATCCTTCACAGCCGGGTCATCGGTCAGGAAGAAGCCGTCAAATCCGTCTCCCGGGCCATCCGCCGTGCGCGGGCCGGCCTGAAGGATCCGAAACGCCCCATCGGCTCGTTCATCTTCCTGGGACCCACCGGCGTCGGAAAGACGGAGCTGGCACGGGCCCTGGCCGAAGCGATGTTCGGCGACGAGGATGCCATGATCCGCATCGACATGTCGGAATACATGGAGAAGCACGCCACCAGCCGGCTCATCGGTTCCCCGCCGGGATACGTCGGGTACGACGAAGGCGGTCAGCTGACCGAAAAGGTGCGTCGCAAACCGTACTCGGTCATCCTGTTTGACGAGATCGAAAAAGCGCACCCCGAGGTGTTCAACGTCCTGCTTCAGGTGTTGGAAGACGGTCGCCTGACGGACGGCAAGGGACGCACGGTGGATTTCCGCAACTCCATCATCATCATGACGTCCAACGTGGGAGCCTCCACCATCCGCAAAAACGCCCGCATGGGCTTTGCGGTCGGGGACACTGCCCAGGAAGATTACGAACACATGAAGCAGAACGTGATGGAGGAACTGAAAAAGACCTTCCGTCCGGAGTTCCTGAACCGGATCGACGACGTGATCGTGTTCCATCCGCTCAAGGAAGAGCATCTGAGGGAAATCGTGTCGCTCATGGTCGAGGAGCTCAGAAAACGCCTCAAAGAACAGGACATCGATTTCCGCCTCACCGACGAAGCGAAGGCTCACCTGGCCAAGGAAGGATTCGATCCGACGTTCGGAGCCCGTCCGCTGCGCCGGGCCATTCAGAAGCACATCGAAGACCGCCTGTCCGAAGAGCTTCTCCGCGGCAACATCCAACAGGGGGATTCGGTGGTCATCGGAGTCCGGGACGGAGTGCTCACGGTGGAAAAAGAACAAAACATCCCCTCTTCCGAAGCGCGTTCCTGAACGAATTCGCCCGTGCGGATCGGGCAGCGGCAAAAGTTCGGCGCGCGATCAACGTTCCTCCGCCGAAGTCCGGCGGGGGTTCTTTTTTTGCCATCTTCGATGGATGTCTTTTTGACATCATCTGTTATAATGAGGAAGAAATCATCCATCTCATGGGCAGGGAGCGTCAACGTGGCCAGAAAGAAAACACGGTTTGTCTGTCAGGAATGCGGGACCGAAGCGCCGAAATGGCTCGGCCGTTGTCCGGGGTGCTCCCGCTGGAACACCATGGTGGAAGAGCGGGAAACCGTCCAGGTTTCGGGAGGATCGGGGATCCGCAGAGTGTCCGCGGGAGGAAGAGCCACCCCCATCACGGATGTGAAAAAGCAGGATGCACCGCGCTCCGACACGGGAATCCGGGAGCTCAACCGCGTACTCGGCGGAGGATTGGTTCCGGGATCGTTCATCCTCGTCGGCGGTGATCCGGGAATCGGAAAATCCACCCTGCTGTTGCAGGCGTCTCATCAATTGTCCCTGCGGGGTCTTTCGGTTCTGTATGTATCGGGAGAGGAATCCGCGGAGCAGATCCGCTTGCGGGCCGACCGGTTGGGCACGCTGTGTCCCGGATTGTTGGTCGCTTCGGAAACCGACCTGACCGCGGTGGAATCCCTGATGAACGACGTCCGTCCATCGGTGATGGTGATTGACTCCATTCAGACCATGTATCATCCGGATGTGGCCTCCGCTCCGGGAAGCGTGTCCCAGGTTCGCGAGTGCACCGGGCAACTCATGCGATGGGCGAAAGAAAAGGGAATCGCCATTCTCATCGTGGGGCACGTCACCAAGAGCGGGGAGATCGCCGGACCGCGCATGTTGGAGCACATGGTGGATTCCGTGCTCTATTTCGAAGGGGAACGGCATCACACGTACCGCGTGCTCCGGGCGGTCAAGAACCGGTTCGGATCCACCAACGAGATCGGTGTGTTTGAAATGAAAGAATCCGGGCTGAGCGAGGTGGACAACCCGTCCGAGATGTTTCTGTCCGGACGGCCCGTCGGCATGCCCGGCACCGCCGTGACCGCCAGTCTGGAAGGATCCAGGCCCGTTCTGGTGGAACTTCAGGCACTGGTGGCTCCCACGGGGTTCGCCACGCCGAAACGGATGGCCACCGGGGTGGATCCGCATCGATTGGCCATGATCATCGCCGTGCTCGAAAAGCGTTTGGGACTGTTTCTGCAGAATCAGGATGCATATATCAATGCCGTCGGCGGAGTCCGCCTGACGGAACCGGCCGTCGATCTCGCAATGGCCGTCAGTTTGGCTTCCAGTTTCCGCGACCGGCCCGTCTCGCCGCATGACCTGTTTGTGGGCGAGGTGGGGCTCACCGGAGAAGTCAGGGGCGTATCGAGGGTGGAACAACGGGTGGCGGAAGCATGCAACATGGGATTCGAACGGGTGATCCTCCCCGAGAAAAATTGCCGGGGCTGGACGCCGCCCGACGGAATCCGCCTGATCGGGGTCCGGACGTTGGAGGAAGCGCTGGAAGCGGCGTTGGGGGGGTAGCGTGTGAAAGAAGAAAAATCCAAAAATGAAGTTTCCAGCGAAATCCTGCGGATGGTCGCCCCCGGCACCCCGCTGAGGGAGGGGCTGGACAACGTACTCTGGGCGAAGACGGGAGCTCTCATTGTCATCGGCTACGACGACAGCGTCAGTGAGATTCTGGACGGAGGATTTTACATCGACTGTCCGTTTTCTCCCGCCCATCTGTACGAGCTGGCCAAGATGGACGGTGCCATCATCCTGTCCAATGACGGGAAACGGATTTTGTATGCCAACACGCAGCTGGTTCCCAGTTCCTCCATTCCCTCCACGGAAACGGGGATTCGTCATCGCATCGCGCAACGAACCGCCAAACAAACCGGGAAATTGGTGGTTTCCATTTCTCAAAGACGTAATATCATTACATTATATAAAGGAAATTTCCGATATGCATTGAAAGATATCGGAGTGATCCTCACAAAGGCCAATCAGGCTTTGCAAACGTTGGAGAAATACAAGTCCGTGTTGGACCAGACCACGACCAACCTCAGTGCGCTTGAATTCGAGGAATTGGTGACTCTCAGCGAGGTGGCTCTCGTTCTCCAGCGGGTGGAAATGGTCCTGCGCATCAAACGGGAAATTGAGACATACATTCATGAATTGGGGACCGAAGGACGGCTGATCAGCATGCAGCTGGAAGAGCTCGTGGCCAACGTGGAGGAAGAGGCGGAACTTTTGATCCGCGATTACGCGGTGGACCCGACCGTGCGGCCCGAGGACGTCTTCCGGGAGCTTCGGAAGCTTTCCGCCGATGATCTGCTGGAGCATGCGGTCCTCGCACGGCTGCTCGGATACGTGGGCAACATCAACATTCAGGAGGAAGCCGTTGCTCCCCGCGGCTACAGACTGCTGAACAAGATTCCGCGCCTGCCGTCTCCGATCATTCATAAGCTGATCTCCCGGTTTGAAACGATGCCGCGGATCATGACCGCCACGATCGATGAACTGGATGACGTCGAAGGAATCGGAGATGTTCGGGCAAGAACGATCAAAGAGGGCTTGAAGCGGATTCAGGAACAAGTGTTTATTGACAGACATATCTAAATAACCTAGAATGGATACACTACAGAAAATTGAACGAATTCGCGTGAGGAGCCGCCCGCAGCCGACAGAGAGAGCGGCATTCATTACGTTTAGGAGGTTCCCGTATGTTTGCGAGAGCGTTACCCAGTTGCTTCACGGTGGGGAACTTGTTTCTCGGCATCATCTCCATCATTCTGGCGATCCAGAACTCCTGGCAGTATGCGGCAATCATGGTCATCATCGGTATGCTTCTTGACGGCTTGGACGGGCGGGTGGCCCGGATGCTGAATACCCAGAGTGAATTCGGCAAAGAGCTGGATTCGCTTTCTGACGTGATTTCATTCGGTGTGGCTCCCGCGATCATCATGTATGTCACCGCTTTCCGGGAACTCGGCCCGGAAGGCTGGCTGGTCACGGCCATTTTCCCGATTTGCGGCGCGCTCAGACTGGCACGGTTCAACGTGAATCCCGGCGAACCGGGTTACTTCATCGGTTTGCCCATCACGGCTGCGGGCGGGATCCTGGCCACCATGGCTTTGTACAGCGAGCATGTCCAAAACGTGTATGTGTTGATGTTCGGCATGTTGTTCCTGTCCTATCTGATGGTCAGTCAAATCAAATACCCGGCATTCAAGAAAGTCGGCATTCCCAAAGCCATGTACTGGATCGCTCCGCTCTTTCTGGCGGCCATCGGATTCACGGCGATCAAATTTCCGCATGAACTGCCGAAAGTGCTGTTCGTGCCGCTCGCTCTGTATGCCTTGTACGGAGTCAAGCGGGCGTTCGATCGCCGTCGCCGGGAAGAGGAAGAAGAGCCGCTGGAAGAACTCAAATGACAACCGAACGTTCCGCCGGTTTCGGCCGGTGAGCGCCAAGAATGAGACAACCCTGTGTCATCCGCAGGGTTGTTTCGTCGTTTTCGGGATGGAATGGAGATGTCCAAGTCGGGAACCGTCGCTTCGCGATTCCGCCTGCAGGCGGTTTCAGCGGAGCGTGAACACGCCGAGCGTGGACAGTTTGGAGGATTCCCGTTCCAGCACTTCGGTCAGGGAGAAATCCAGGAGGTTGCACAGCGCCGCCATGTAGAACAGGTTTTTCCCCATTTCGGCCTGAACGATGTCCCTGCAATGATCGCACAGCGTACCGCTCAGGTGGGTCCGGAGACATTCCAGCGAACGCTCGTCCCGGAGATCTCCGGGGAACTTTTGCTTTCTGCCGGACACTTCGATGCACCCGCACTCCGTAACCGATTTCATCAATGCCCGGTTGACCCGGGCTCCGGACTCCGTGATCTTGGATGTGACATCCAGGAAACTGCGGTGCCTGATGAGCAGGTTCGACACCTGTTTTTGAAAGGACTGAAGATGGTCTTCACCCATTCCTTTCACCTCTTGTCCGGTCGGGAGAATGCTTGGCTTCGAAGCCTGGACCGGGATGTTTGATTTTATTATATAAATCCCGCTTTTAAAGTGTCAATTTTCAGTCGAAAGAAACAAGTGCCGGAAACGCAAAAAACTTATTGACTGAATCTGTTGCCTGTGCTAAGATATTGTTTTCATTTTATTGACTGGGGTCCGCTTTTGTGATATGTTGGAAATAGACATTGCCCTCTGGAGGTGGACGGCTTGTTCAACGTGGGCGACAAGGTTGTGTACCCGATGCACGGTGCCGGAATCATCGAGGCCATCGAGGAGAAGGAAATCCTCGGTGAGCGGCGGAAATATTACGTCATGCGGATGCCCATCGGCGACATGAAGGTGATGGTGCCGATGAACAGCGTGGATCATATCGGCCTTCGGGAAGTCGTGGATGAACATACGATTGAAAAGGTTCTCGACCGGATGAAGCGGAAAGACGTGGGAGACACCTCCAACTGGAGCCGGAGATACCGGGCGAATCTGGACAAGATGAAGAGCGGCGACATCTACGAAGTGGCGGACGTGGTACGCACCCTGATGCTCCGTGAAGAAGAGAAGGGATTGTCCACCGGGGAGCGGAAAATGCTGGAGAACGCCAAGCAAATTCTGATCAGCGAACTGGCACTTGCCAGAAATCTCAAGGAAGAACAGGCTTTTGAACTGATTGACCGGGTGATTTTCGGGAAGAACTGACTTCCGATTCTTCGATTTGTTGCAAAAAGGACAACAGAAAGTGAACACTCGGAGGTTTCCATTTTTGAGGATTGTCTATAATGAATAACAAGAGTGTGTGGTGGGAGGAGGTGAAGCCCCCGTGCTGAAACGTTTTGTCCAGTTGGCCTTCATTCTGGTCGGAGCATCGGCCGGCTACCTGATCGGGGATAACTTTTTCGGGTTGCTTCAACGTTCTCCCCTGAATTTCGGAGAAGTGCCGGGTCCCAAGTACATCGGGGCCGGATTGGGCGCTCTCCTGATGTTTGTCGCGACGTTCTGGCTGTCGGGGAACGTGGTGAGATGGATCCGATGGAGTGAAGAGCGTCTGGTCAAGATTCCAGCCGTTGACGGCCTGTTTGGAGCGATGGGGCTGATTTTCGGCTTGATCGTGGCCTTTTTGATCCAGCAACCTGTGTCGCAACTTCCGATTCCGGTCGTGAATCAGGTGTTGCCGTTCATCTTTTCCGGAGTTCTCGGCTATCTGGGATTCCGGGTGGGGTTCAAAAAGCGGGATGAACTCATATCTGTTTTCCGGCTCGGCCGGCAAAATCGGGAGGCCCGAAACAAGAAGGACGAACCGAAAACGTATGCCGAGCACAAGATTCTGGACACCAGCGTGATCATTGACGGACGGATCGCCGACATCTGCAAAACGGGCTTCCTCGAGGGAACCCTCGTCATTCCGAGCTTTGTTCTCGAAGAATTGCAACATATCGCCGATTCGTCGGATGTGCTCAAACGCAACCGCGGCCGGAGAGGCCTCGACATTCTGAACAAAATCCAGAAAGAATCCAACGTGAAAGTCCTCATTTACGAAGGGGATTTTGAAGAGGTCAACGAGGTGGACAGCAAACTGGTCAAGTTGGCCAAGGTGTTGTCGGGAAAAGTGGTCACCAACGATTTCAACCTGAACAAAGTGTGTGAACTTCAAGGCGTCAGCGTTCTCAACATCAATGACTTGGCCAATGCGGTCAAACCCGTCGTTCTTCCCGGCGAGGAGATCAATGTCCAGGTGATCAAGGACGGAAAAGAGCACGGTCAGGGCGTGGCATACCTAGACGACGGAACGATGATCGTCATCGAAGGCGGACGCGAGTACATCGGCGACCGGATCGACGTGCTGGTCACCAGTGTGCTGCAAACGTCTGCCGGTCGGATGATTTTTGCCAAGCCGAAACTGCTGGAGAGGGCTCTGTAACGCATGCACGCGGTCATCGACGGTTCATGGCGCCGCATGGAGGAATCCGCATCGCTTGGGAAAACTCAAAACACACGGTTGCCGAAACGCCCGGAATTGGTTTATTCTAAACCGATGACGGGCATTCTTGCCTTGAAAGGGGACAAGTTTCTTGGATGTGGGCGTGATCTTGCCGGCGGCAGGAACGGGAAAACGGATGGGCACGAAGGAAAGCAAGCAATTCATGCCGCTTGCCGGACGCCCTGTCCTTCTGCATACCATCGATGTGTTTGATCAACATCCCGACGTGAGCGAAATCGTCATTGCCGTCCGCGAAGAGGAGTTGGAGCGGACGCGTTCGCTGGTTTCCGCGGAAGGATACGGGACACCGGTTCGTGTGGTGGCGGGGGGCAGGGAACGTCAGGAAAGCGTGCTCAAGGCGCTCAGAGTCGTTTCCGCCGAACTGGTGATGGTGCATGATGCCGTCAGGCCGTTTGTCACCCATGCGGCCATTGACCGGCTGCTGGACGCCGCCCGGTTGCACGGAGCCGCCATCTTGGGAGTGCCGGTGAAAGACACGGTAAAGGTCGTCAACGACGCGGGAATCGTGGAAGAGACACCCGACCGCCGGAAATTGTGGGCGGTTCAGACTCCGCAGGCGTTTCGCAGGGAATGGCTCCTGTCTGCCCATGAGCGGGCCGCTTCCAGGGACGGCTGGGCGACCGACGATGCCATGTTGCTGGAAGAGGCGGGGTTTGACGTGCGGGTGGTGGAAGGGGAGTACACCAACATCAAGATCACCACTCCGGAAGACTGGATGGTGGCGGAAGCGATACGGAAGGCGGGGAGAACCGGACATGATTCGCATCGGACAAGGATTTGACGTTCATCAGTTGGGAGAAGGAAGACCGCTGATCATCGGCGGCGTGACCATTCCGCATGAACGGGGATTGATCGGTCACTCCGATGCCGACGTTCTCTTGCACGCCATTGCGGATGCCGTATTGGGGGCGCTGGCGCTCGGAGACATCGGAAAGCATTTTCCCGACACCGACCCGGCCTTCAAAGACGCGGACAGCGGGAAGCTCCTGGCCCATGTGTGGAAGCTGGCCAAGGAGCGAGGATATGTGTTGGGAAACGTCGATTCGGTCATCATCGCCCAAAAGCCGAAGATGGCCCCTTACATACCGGACATGATCAGACGGATTGCAAAGATTCTTGAAGCGGAAACGGATCGGGTGAATGTCAAGGCGACGACCTCGGAAAAATTGGGATTCACCGGGCGGGAAGAGGGAATCGCCGCCATGGCCGTCGTGTGCCTTGTCAGGAAACCGTGACCTTGCTGACCGGAACCTTGGGGCAAAGGAGAGAAACAACGTGACCAGAGTTCGTACGAGGTATGCTCCCAGCCCGACCGGCCACCTGCACATCGGAGGGGCGCGGACGGCGCTGTTCAGTTATTTGCTCGCCAGGAAGCACGGCGGTGATTTCATCGTCAGGATCGAGGACACCGACACCGAACGAAACATTCCGGGTGCGGATGAAAAACAGATGGCCATGCTGAAATGGCTGGGCATTCACTGGGATGAATCGGTCGACATCGGAGGGCCTTACGGTCCGTACCGTTGCATGGAACGCCTGGACATCTACAACCGGTACGTGGACAAACTGTTGGCCGAAGGAAAAGCGTATCTCAGCTACAGCACTCCGGAAGAGCGGGAACGGGAACGGGAAGAGCAGATCGCCCGCGGGGAGAAACCCAAGTACAGCGGTTGGGACCGGGATCTCACGCCCGAGCAGCGGGCCAAATTCGAGGCGGAAGGGCGGGTTCCCAGCGTCCGGTTCCGGGTTCCCGAAGGAAAAACCATCGTCATCGAGGATGCCATTCGCGGCACGGTCAAGTTCGAGTCCGACGAGATCGGCGACTTTGTCATCCGTCGACCGGACGGGCGCCCCACGTACAACTTCGCGGTGGTGGTGGACGACGCGCTGATGAAAATCACGCACGTCCTGCGGGGCGAGGAGCACTTGTCCAACACGCCGAAGCAGATTCTGATCTACGAGGCGCTCGGATTTGAGATTCCCACGTTCGGACACATTCCGCTCATCCTGAACAGCGAAGGCAAAAAGATGAGCAAACGGGACGAAACGATCATCCAGTTCATCGACCAATACCGCGAGCAAGGGTATCTGCCCGAGGCGATCGTCAATTTCATCGCCCTCTTGGGTTGGTCTCCGGAAGGAGAAGAGGAGATCTTCTCCATGTCCGAGTTGATCGATCGATTCTCTCTGGAGCGGGTTTCCAAAGCGCCGGCCATTTTCGACACCGGAAAGCTGAAATGGATGAACGGACAATACATCAAGAAAGCCCCGCTTGAGCGGATCGTTTCTCTCGCGCTTCCCCATCTCAGGAAGGCGGGAAGGATTGAGGAAAACCTCTCGCCCGAGCGGATGGAGTGGGTCACCCGGCTTGTGGCGCTCTATCAGGAACAGTTGGAATATGCCGCCCAGATCGTGGAACTGACCGAACTCTTTTTCCGAAGCGACGTAAGGTATGAGGAAGAAGCGAAAGCCGTTCTCTCCGAAGAGCACGTACCGATGGTACTTTCCGCGGTGGCGGAAAAATGGGCCGGCATGACCTCCTTTGCGCCCGATGACATCAAGGACATGTTCAAGCAGGTCCAAAAAGAGACGGGTTACAAAGGAAAACAGCTGTTCATGCCGGTTCGCGCGGCGGCCACCGGCGTGGTGCACGGTCCGGACCTGCGCGAAACCTTGTCGCTTCTCGGACGCGATACGGTTCTTCGCCGCATCCGTTCCTGCGTTGACAATATCGGCGATTTTCGGGGAAAATAAAAAAGGATTGAATGTGTGCAGGAATTGAACAAGGCGCGATGACTGGGAGAAGTAGGGGATTGTCGGGAACTTCAGAGAGGGGCTGGCCGGTGCGAAGCCCTGTTCCGCGGCCCTGAAATGCACCCATGAGCAGGTGTCCGAACCGGCGCATGCCGAAGTAGGAGCACCCGGCCCCCGCCGTTAACGGGTCAAAAGAGGAATCCGGCCGTACCCTGTGGTGCGGGACTGCCGGGTTCAAGCAGAGTGGGACCGCGGACCACCTCCGTCTCTGCAGCGATGGCTGCAGGGATTTTTTATTTCTTCTGAGGGGGGAACGACCGATGTCATGGGTTAAGGGCTTGAAGGAGATTCGCCGGACGCTTCAGGCGGACATCCAGGCAGTGTTTGACAGGGACCCCGCAGCCAGAAGCACTCTGGAAGTCGTACTCACCTATTCGGGATTGCACGCCATTTGGGCTCATCGGTTGGCCCACTGGTTTTTCAAGCGTCGCATGTTTCTCATCGCGAGGATCATCTCGCAGCTGAGCCGGTTTTTCACCGGAATCGAAATCCATCCGGGAGCCAAAATCGGAAAAGGAGTGTTCATCGATCACGGAATGGGAGTCGTGATCGGGGAAACCTGCGAGATCGGCGATTATGTCACCATCTACCAGGGCGTGACGTTGGGAGGGACCGGTAAGGAAAAAGGCAAACGGCATCCCACGATTGAGGATCATGTCCTGATCTCCAGCGGAGCCAAGGTGCTGGGCTCCATCCGCGTGGGAAGAGGAGCCAAGATCGGGGCCGGGTCCGTGGTGCTCAGGGAGGTTCCGCCCAATTCCACGGTGGTGGGCGTGCCGGGCCGCGTCGTGATCCAGGATGGCGTCCGGGTCAATCAGGATCTGGACCATGTCAACCTCCCGGACCCGGTGGCCGAAATCTGGCGGTCCCTCCAGGCGGAAATCGCGGGGCTCAAGGAAGAAGTGAGGATGTTGCGGGAACGCCTTCGGGAAACGGAGCATTCCGTCCGGACGCAGGAACCCCTTGAGGGAGGATCCGGCGGAGAGCAAGGAGGAACATCCGATGAAACGAGAGCTGAAACTGTACAACACGCTGACGAGGAGCAAAGAACTTCTGGAACCCGTTCATGACGGGGAAATCCGGATGTATGTATGCGGTCCCACCGTGTACAACTACATTCACATCGGAAACGCCAGGGTTTTCGTGTTCTTTGATGTGGTTCGCCGTTACCTGAGCCATGTCGGATACAAGGTGACCTACGTGCAGAACTTCACCGACGTGGATGACAAACTGATTCGCGCCTCGCAGGAAACCGGTGATCCGGTGCCGGTGATTGCGGAGCGGTTCATCGGGGCGTATTTCGAAGACATGGACGCGCTCGGCGTCCGCCGGGCGGACGTTCATCCCCGGGCGACGGAGCACATCGACGGCATCATCGAAGCCATCCGGGCCTTGATCGAAAAGGGGTACGCGTACGAAAAGAACGGAGACGTCTACTATCGCACCCTGAAAAAAGAAGGATACGGAAAGCTGACCCACCAATCCCTGGACGAACTGAAAGCCGGTGCCCGCATCGAGGTGAACGAGGACAAGGAACACCCGATGGATTTCGCCTTGTGGAAAGCGGCCAAACCGGGAGAAATCTCCTGGGATTCCCCGTGGGGGAAAGGCCGGCCGGGATGGCACATCGAATGCTCGGTGATGGCCCGGCAATATCTCGGAGACACGCTGGACATCCACGCGGGCGGCGCGGATCTTTGCTTCCCGCATCACGAGAACGAGATCGCCCAGAGCGAGGCGTGGACCGGCAAACCGTTCGTCAAATACTGGCTGCACAACGGATACATCAACATGGGCAATGAAAAAATGTCCAAATCGCTGGGCAACGTAAAAACGGTGCACGAGCTGCGGAAGCTGTACTCGCCCGCCTCGCTCCGCTACTTCCTCTTGTCCGCCCATTACCGCAGCCCCATTTCGTTCAGCGATGAAGTGATGAATCAGGCGGAAAACGCCGTGTTGCGCATGCAAACCGCGGTCGACAATTTGCGCCACCGCCTGCAGTCGGCGCTCCCGGGAGAATCGGATCCCGAATTGACCGCGCGGCTGGATGAAGCGACCCGCCTGTTCCATGAGGCCATGAGCGATGATTTCAACACCGCCAACGCGATCAGCGCCGTCTTCGAAGCCGTGCGCACGGCCAATGAATGGCTGGCCAAACCCGTCGTCACCGCCGATTCCGTCCACGAACTGCTCGGCTGGTTCCGGGAGTATGCCGGGAACGTATTGGGATTGGTGCGCCTCGAAGCGGATGAAATGCTGGATGCCGAAATCGAGGCATTGATCGAGGAGAGGCAGCAGGCACGGAAAGCGCGTGATTTCGCCCGGGCGGATGCCATCCGCGACCAACTGAAGGCGATGGGCATCATCCTGGAAGACACGCCGCAGGGCGTCAGGTGGAGAAGAGCATGAACCGTCCCGGGTTGTTCGGCCAACTCTCCCGGCTTCCCAAACGTCCGGGAGAGCTTCCTCCCCTTTTGCTCGCCTATCTGGGCGATGCGGTGTTTGAACTGTACATCCGTTGGCATCTGGCGGCGCGCGGGATCATGAAGCCGGCCGAATGGCAGAAATCGGCGGTCCGATACGTGTCGGCCCCTGCCCAGGCCCGGGCGCTGAAGCGGCTGGAGCCCCTGCTCACCGAAGAAGAAAAACAGATCGTGAAAAGGGGAAGAAACGCCAAATCCGGAAGTTCCCCGAAAAACGCGAGTGTTTCCGAGTACCGGCACAGCACGGGATTGGAGGCCTTGGTCGGTCATCTGTACTGCCTGGGAAACGGGGAACGGATCGGCGAATTGATGCAAATCATCATCGAATCTGCGGAAACGGACGAAAAAGGAGAACACGCCAATGAGTGACTGGATCATGGGCAAACATGCCGTCCTGGAAGCACTCGCCGCGGGAAGCCGGGTGGAAAAAGTGCTGCTGGCCCAGGGCGTTCAGATGAGAGGATTTCAGGCGATCCTCGACAAGGCGAAAGAATCCCGGATCCCGGTTCAGCGGGTCCCCAGGGCCAAACTGGACAAGCTTGCGGAAGGAAAGAACCATCAGGGAGTGATGGCCCAGATTGCGGCATGGCGCTATGCTTCCGTCGAAGAATTGTTCAAACGGGCGGAAAGCCGCGGGGAATCTCCTTTCTTCATCCTGCTCGACGGCATCGAAGATCCGCACAATCTCGGGGCGATCATCCGAAGCGCCGATGCGGCGGGGGCTCACGGGGTCGTCATTCCCAAGCGCAGGGCCGTGGGTCTCACGGCTTCCGTGGCCAAAGCCGCGGCGGGGGCGCTCGAACACGTTCCGGTTGCCAAGGTGCCCAATCTCAATCAGTTTGCCGAAGAGCTGAAGGAGCGGGGGGTCTGGTTGGTGGGAAGCGACGGTGCGGCGAACACCTTGTATACCGGGGTGGATTACACGGTACCGGTGGCGTTGGTGATCGGCAGCGAAGGCCAGGGCATGGGACGGCTGCTCAAGGAAAAATGCGATTTCCTGGTGAAATTGCCGATGCGGGGAAACGTGACTTCCCTCAACGCTTCCGTCGCCGCGGGCATTCTCATGTACGAAGTGTTGCGCAGCCGGAACGCTCATGGCTAAACGGGAAGAATGGCTGGTGGTGGACGGGTACAACGTGATCGGGGCCGATCCGCGCGTGCGCTGGCAGCCCCGGAACCTCGAGGAACAGCGCAGCCGGCTGATCACCGCCCTGTCCGAATACCAGGCCATGTCCGGGCAAAAAGTGTTCATCGTGTTCGATGCGCATCACGCGGCCGGTGCCGGCTCCGAGCAGGTGCTGGAACAGGTGACCGTCTTTTTCACCCGTCGGGACGAAACGGCCGATGAATTCATCGAGCGCTTCGTCAAACAGTTCAAAAGCCCGCACCGGGTGATCTATGTCGCCACTTCCGACTATCTGGAGCAGCGCATGGTTTTCGGGCAAGGGGCTTATCGCCTCTCTTCCCGGGAACTTCTTCAGAAAATCGGTTTGGCCAAGAAGGAACTCGGGGAAAGGCTGCGAAGAGAAGAACGGGAAAAAGCGAGAAATCCTCTGGAAGAGCGTCTGGATGCGGAAGCGTTCAAAAAGCTTGAAAAATGGAGGAGGAAAAAATAGGGGAAAATTTGACGGTTTTGTAGACGTGGGCTATAATATCCTTACTGTGGGGTTATAGGCTACTAGGTCGGGGGGGAAAGCGGTGAGTGTAAATCTGGAGTCCATCCATTCGGCCGTGTACGAGGAACCCGCGGATTACAGCAACATGGCCGATGAGGACTTGGTGCGCGGTGTGCGGGTGGGAGACCACCAAGCACTCGAATACTTGATCAATAAGTACAAAAATTTCGTCAGAGCCAAGGCCAGGTCATATTTTTTGGTGGGGGCCGATCATGAAGACATCGTTCAGGAAGGGATGATCGGCCTGTTCAAGGCCATCCGCGATTTCAGGGGGGACAAGCTGGCTTCGTTCAAGGCGTTTGCCGAACTTTGCATCACACGGCAAATCATCACGGCCATCAAGACAGCGACCCGTCAAAAACACATTCCGCTCAACTCATATGTATCGCTGGACAAGCCCGCGTATGACGACGATACGGACCGTACGCTCCTGGACAAGATCCCTGGCAGTCTATCAAACCCTGAAGAGATTTACATCAGCCAGGAAGAGTATAACGATATTGAAGATAAAATTGCCAAGATCCTCAGCGACCTGGAACGGAAAGTGCTGATGCTCTATCTCGACGGCCGTTCCTATCAAGAGATTGCCGTCGATCTCAATCGCCACGTGAAATCGATCGACAACGCTCTGCAACGTGTCAAGCGAAAGCTCGAAAAGTATCTGGAAGTGCGCGAAATCTCCATCTAGAACAAAAAATCGGAACCTTCCGCTTGATCTCTCGAAAAGACGGGTGTGTGGGGCACCTGTCTTTTCTTTACATTGTATTTTCGACAAACCTCGCCACAATCCCTCTTTCGTCTGTGGCGAAAACGTGAAGTTCGTGAACAAATCGGGCGGAAAAACCTTTGATGAAACGGAAATGATGCCGTTTCGACAAATTTCTCCACGGGCAGAAAAAAACGGAAGGGGATTCGACGGCCGAAAACGGGTCTATAATGGGAATGTCAAGCGGTTCGAGAATTGACAGGGCATCCGGCTGTATGATAATGTAGTTTGGGTATTCTATCACTTTCATCCCATGAACGGTGATCTGCCACGAACCGGAAGAGGAGGTGTCATCATGCGGGTCAACATCACCCTGGCATGCACGGAATGCCGCTCCCGGAACTACGCACAGACCAAGAACAAACGCAAGCATCCGGACCGCCTGGAGCTCCGCAAATACTGCCCGCGTTGCAATGCCCATACCACGCATCGCGAGACGAAGTAATCGGTTCCACGGGCTGTTGGGCTTAAACCGTTTCATCCGAACGATGGGGGTGACAGCATGGCATTTCTCGCAAGCATCGGGCGCGGAATCAAACGGAGTGTTTCCGGAACCGCCGGTTTCTTCCGTGGCAGCGTCCAGGAACTGAAAAAAGTCAAATGGCCGACCCGCCAGGAGTTGGTGAGCAGCACCGCGGTCGTGCTCATCATTACTCTGTTGCTGTCCATCTTCTTCTTCGTCGTTGATTCCGGAATCTACCACCTGGTTCGGTTGATCACGTCTTAGGCAGTGAAAACGCAAGGGGGGGACAGGGACCTTAAGGCCCTGATGACCATGGAGAAGCACTGGTATGTGGTTCACACGTATTCTGGCTACGAGAACAAGGTGAAAACCAACCTGGAAAAACGCGTCGAATCGATGGGAATGCAGGACAAGATTTTCCGCGTCCTTGTCCCGGTCGAACAGGGCACCGAGGTGAAGGACGGCAAGAAGAAAACGGTCATGCGCAAGGTTTTTCCGGGATACGTCCTGGTCGAAATGATCATGACGGACGACTCGTGGTATGTGGTGCGGAACACTCCCGGAGTGACGGGGTTTGTGGGATCATCAGGCGCCGGTTCGAAGCCGACTCCCCTCATGCCGGAAGAAGTGAACGCGATTTTGCGCCAGATGGGCATTTACGAAGCAAAACCCGAGATCGATCTCGCCGTGGGCGACACGGTCCGGGTGAAGGACGGAGAACCGTTCGCCAATTTCGTCGGCCGCATCGAAGAAGTGGATGTGGGGCGTTCCAAGCTGAAGGTCCTCGTCAACATGTTCGGGCGGGAAACGCCGGTGGAATTGGATTTCATCCAGGTGGAAAAGATTTGACGGATTCTTTTCTTTGCGCATGGATGGACGATGTGGTAAAGTAATATCGTTTGTTACCCCCGTCTGTGGGCGCGCGCAAGCCCGATGCGGGAGCTTGCCGTTCCGTGGGAGGGTCATGCCCGAGATAACCACATGTTTGAAGGAGGTAGGTTCGCGTGGCCAAAAAGGTAATCAAAGTGGTCAAGCTGCAAATTCCCGCAGGTAAAGCCAATCCTGCGCCGCCTGTCGGTCCGGCACTGGGTCAGGCCGGCGTGAACATCATGGCCTTCTGCAAAGAGTTCAACGCTCGCACCGCAGATCAGGCCGGATTGGTCATCCCGGTGGAAATCACGGTATTTGAAGACCGTTCCTTCACGTTCATCACCAAGACCCCTCCGGCTGCCGTTCTGCTGAAGAAAGCCGCCGGCATCGAATCCGGGTCCGGTGAACCGAACAAGAAGAAAGTGGCCACGGTCAAACGCGACAAGGTTCGCGAGATTGCCGAATTGAAAATGCCCGACCTGAACGCAGCCGACGTGGAAGCCGCCATGCGGATGATCGAAGGCACCGCGCGCAGCATGGGCATTGTCATCGAAGACTGACAGAGCCCCCTGTCGCCCGCGCGAATCGGGCGGCTTGAAAGTGGGAGGATCATCCGTTACGACCACGAAGGGAGGAACAGGAAGTGGCAAAGCACGGAAAAAAGTATCTTGAGGCCGCCAAACAAGTGGACCGTGAAAAGTTTTACGAGCCTCAGGAAGCTCTTGAACTGGTGAAAAGCCTGTCCAAGGCCAAATTCGACGAAACGGTGGAAGCCGCTTTCCGTCTGGGAGTGGACACCAAGAAAGCAGATCAGCAAGTGAGAGGCGCTGTGGTGCTGCCGCACGGCACGGGCAAAACCAAACGCGTCCTGGTCTTCGCCAAAGGTGAAAAAGCGAAGGAAGCGGAAGCTGCCGGAGCCGATTTTGTCGGTGACGAAGACTTGATCAACAAGGTGAGCCAAGGATGGCTCGATTTCGACGTGGTGGTCGCCACCCCCGACATGATGGGTCAGGTGGGGCGCCTGGGTCGGATTCTCGGTCCGAAAGGTCTGATGCCGAACCCGAAAACCGGTACCGTCACGTTTGAGGTCGAAAAAGCCGTGAAAGAGATCAAAGCCGGTAAAATCGAGTACCGTGCAGACAAGGCCGGCAACGTTCATGCCGCCATCGGAAAGGTTTCCTTCCCGGTCGAGAAACTGGCCGAGAACCTGCAGGCGCTGGCTGAAGCCCTGATCAAGGCAAAACCGGCCGCCGCCAAGGGAACCTACATGAAAAGCGTGACCGTTTCCTCCACCATGGGACCGGGTGTGCGCGTCAACCCGCAACATTTCACCCGCTGACCGACGAAACGTTGACAAACCGTCGACGGTTCGGTATGCTGGAACCGGTGCTTGAAAATGGAATCAAAGCATTGCCGTAGACAGTAGGTGCGCCATGTGCGCTGAAACATCCTACCGAGGTGATGATCGGGTACGGTTTTGCAGTGCTGCAACATGTCAGTGCCCACGGAGCCTTCGTAATGTCTGCGGAGGCTTTTTCTGTTTTCCATAATCCCCGACGAGGAGGTGGGCCGTGTGTCCAAAGCGCTTGAGGCAAAGAAAGCGGTTGTGGCGGAAATCGCCGAGAAACTGCAAAAGAGCAAAAGCACGATCGTGGCTGATTATCGCGGTCTGACCGTGAAAGAAATGAACGAACTCCGCAAACAGCTTCGCGAAGTCGGCGTGGAGTTCCACGTTCTCAAAAACACGCTGACCAAACGAGCCGCCGAGCAGGTGGGTCAGGATGACCTGTCTCAATTCCTGACCGGTCCGTCCGCCCTGGCGTTCAGCTACGAGGATGTCGTCGCTCCGGCGAAAGTGCTCCACAAATTCGCCAAGGACAGCAAGAAAATGGAGATCAAAGGCGGTATGGTGGAAGGCCGGATGGTCACCCAGGATGAGATCAAGGCTCTGGCGGACCTGCCGTCCCGCGAAGGTCTCCTGTCCATGCTTCTGTCCGTGCTGCAGGCTCCGATCCGCAACTTCGCGCTGGCCGTCAAGGCCGTTGCGGACAAAGGCGAGGAAGGCGCTGCTGCCGAACAAGCCTGATCGGTGGACGTTTTCGATTGTTTCCATCCAATTCACCTGACACAGGGAGGGTATCATCATGACGAAAGAGCAAATCATTGAAGCGATCAAAGGCATGAGCGTTCTGGAACTGAACGATCTCGTCAAAGCCATCGAGGAAGAATTCGGCGTGACCGCAGCTGCTCCGGTGGTTATGGCCGGCGGTGGCGCTGCTGCCGAAGCTGCCGAAGAGAAAACCGAATTCGACGTGATCCTGGCTGATGCCGGTTCTTCCAAAATCAACGTCATCAAAGTGGTCCGCGGCATCACCGGTCTGGGCCTCAAAGAAGCAAAAGCTCTGGTGGACGGAACCCCGGCTCCGGTCAAAGAAGGCGTCTCCAAAGAAGAAGCGGAAAAAATCAAAGCAGAACTCGAAGAAGCCGGTGCAAAAGTCGAAATCAAGTAATTGCGCTTGAATCCGGCAGGACCCGCCGCAGTCCGTCGGCGGGTTCCTTTTTCCCTCAAGCGGACAAACCGTCCACGTGTCGGTTGCGGTGACGGTTCCGACGATCCCCCGCGGGAGGTACCTGATGAACGACCACTACTATTCTTCCAATCCCCGAACGGAAAGCGACCGGCGGGAAATTCGCGCCGAACTTCGCGGAACGCTGTTCACGTTTCTCACGGACAGCGGCGTTTTTTCGAAGAAAGGCGTGGATTTCGGCAGCCGGCTGCTGATTGAAACGGCCGAGATCGCCGAAGGCTCCGTGATCCTGGATTTGGGCTGCGGGTACGGTCCGGTCGGGATTTCCCTTGCCAAAACCGTTCCCGGCGTCCGTGCGATCCTGGCGGACATCAATGAACGGGCGGTCGGTCTGGCCGCGCTCAACGCCCGGCTCAACGGCGTGGAAGACCGGGTGGAGTGCGTGGTGAGCGACGGTCTGGAACAACTCGGCGACTGCACTTTTGATCATATTCTTCTCAATCCGCCGATCCGTGCCGGAAAGAGCGTGGTGTACCGTCTGTTTGCGGATGCGGGGCGGGCGCTTCGCGAGGAAGGAAACCTCTGGATCGTGATCCGGAAGGAGCAGGGGGCGGCTTCGGCGCTCAAGGAGCTGCGGAATCGCTTCGCCGAAGTGGAAGTGACATGCAAGAAAAAAGGGTACTGGATTCTCCGGGCGCGGCATCGTTGACATCATTTTCCGCTTGTGATAGTGTAGTAAATTGCAGAAAGTCTCGTAATTCTGAGACTATGTTTTTTTGGGGAAAAGTTTTTGTCCCGCCGGTTTATTCACGATTTCGGCTGGATAAGATAGGCAAATAGACTACTTTATAGGTGAAATGAGGTTTGTACTTCTCTCATTTTCTTTTTTTACCGTGAGAAGTCGCTGGTGGCTCTTTGCGGCTTTCGACTGGGTGCGAGGGGGGAGTTCGTTTGGCTTACAAAATGATCCAGTGTGGTCGGCGTCAACGCCGGTCCTATGCACGGATTAACGAAGTGCTGGAACTGCCGGACCTGATCGAGATTCAAAAGACGTCGTATCGCTGGTTTCTCGATGTGGGGCTCCGCGAAATGTTCCGGGATATTTCGCCGATCGAAGATTTTACCGGCAACTTGGTGCTGGAGTTCATCGATTACTCGTTGGGTGAACCCAAGTACACGGTGGAAGAGGCCAAGGATCACCAGGTGACCTATGCCGCTCCTCTTCGGGTCAAAGTCCGCCTCATCAACAAAGAGACGGGCGAAGTGAAAGAGCAGGAAGTGTTCATGGGAGATTTCCCGCTGATGACGGAAACCGGCACGTTCATCATCAACGGTGCCGAGCGCGTCATCGTCAGCCAGCTGGTCCGCTCGCCCAGTGTGTATTATAGCACGAAAGTGGACAAAAACGGGAAGCCGACCTATACCGCGACGGTGATTCCGAACCGCGGGGCCTGGCTTGAATTCGAAACCGATACAAAAGACATCATTTACGTGCGCATCGACCGCACCCGAAAAATCCCGGTGACGGTCTTGTTGCGCGCCTTGGGTTTCAGCAGCGATGCAGAAATCATCGACCTTTTGGGGGACGACGAATACGTCCGGAACACGCTTGACAAGGACAACACCGGAAACACGGAAAAAGCGCTCATCGAAATTTACGAGCGTCTTCGTCCGGGTGAGCCGCCGACGGCTGAAAACTCCCGCAACCTGCTCTACGCACGCTTCTTTGATCCGAAGCGGTATGATCTGGCGGCCGTTGGGCGCTACAAGATCAACAAGAAGCTGCACATCAAAAACCGCTTGCTCAACCAGAAACTGGCCGAACCGATCGTCAATCCCGAAACGGGTGAGATTCTGGCGGAAGCCGGACAGGTTCTGGATCGGCGGTTGCTGGACAAACTGCTTCCCTTCCTGACCGGCGAGAACGCGTTCGGCCGGAAGGAATATCGCGCCCGCGGAGGCGTGCCGGACGACGGGCCGGTTCCGCTCCAGGTGGTTCACATTTACGCCCCCGGCGATGAAAGCAAAGTGATCAAGGTGATCTCCAACGCCGAAGTGGATGAGAACGTGAAGCACATCACCCCGGCGGACATCATCGCCTCGATCAACTATTTCATCAACCTTTTGTACAACGTCGGAACGGTGGATGACATCGACCATCTGGGCAACCGCCGGATCCGCTCCGTCGGCGAACTCCTGCAGAACCAGTTCCGCATCGGTCTTTCCCGCATGGAGCGGGTGGTTCGCGAGCGGATGTCGATTCAGGACGCCAACGCGATCACGCCGCAGGCCCTGATCAACATCCGTCCGGTGATCGCCGCCATCAAGGAGTTCTTCGGAAGCAGCCAGCTGTCCCAATTCATGGACCAGACCAACCCGCTCGCCGAACTGACCAACAAGCGCCGTCTCTCGGCGCTCGGACCGGGGGGCTTGACTCGGGAACGCGCCGGCTTCGAGGTCCGGGACGTCCACCACTCCCACTACGGCCGGATGTGTCCGATCGAGACGCCGGAGGGTCCGAACATCGGTCTGATCAACTCCCTGTCCACCTATGCGCGGGTCAACAAGTACGGGTTCATCGAAACTCCGTACCGCAAAGTGGATCCGGACACGGGACGGGTGACCGACCAGATCGAATACCTGACGGCGGACGAAGAGGACAATTACTACGTCGCGCAGGCCAACGCGCCGCTGAACGAGGACGGCACCTTTGCCGCGGAAACCCTGACGGTCCGTTACCAGGACGAGTACATGCAGGTTCCGCGGGACCGTGTCGATTACATGGACGTTTCTCCGAAGCAGGTCGTGTCCGTGGCCACGGCGCTCATTCCGTTCCTTGAGAACGACGACTCCAACCGTGCGCTGATGGGATCCAACATGCAGCGCCAGGCCGTTCCGCTCTTGCGTCCGGAAGCCCCGTACATCGGGACCGGCATGGAGCACGTCGCCGCCCGCGACTCCGGAGTGCTGGTGCTGGCCAAGCGGCCCGGAACCGTCGTTCGCGTCACCGCAGACGAAATCTGGGTGCGGCATGAAGAAGAAGTCGACGGACGGGTGGTCGAGGGGAACATCGACAAGTACCGGCTGACCAAGTTCTCCCGCTCCAACCAGGGAACCTGCATCAACCAGCGTCCGATCGTGCGCGCGGGCGACAAGGTCAAAAAAGGCGACATCCTGGCGGACGGTCCGTCCACCGAGCAAGGAGAACTGGCCCTCGGCCGGAACGTGGTCGTGGCGTTCATGACCTGGGAAGGGTACAACTACGAGGACGCCATCCTGCTCAGCGAAAAGATGGTTCAGGAGGATGTCTACACCTCCATCCACATCGAAAAACACGAGTGTGAAGCCCGTGACACCAAGCTCGGGCCGGAAGAGATCACCCGCGACATCCCCAACGTCGGGGAAGACGCGCTGAAAAACCTCGACGAACGCGGAATCATCCGTGTCGGGGCGGAGATCAAGCCGGGCGACATCCTCGTCGGCAAGGTGACGCCGAAAGGCATGACCGAGCTGACGGCGGAAGAACGTCTGCTTCACGCCATCTTCGGAGAGAAAGCCCGGGAGGTTCGGGACACCTCGTTGCGCGTCCCGCACGGTCAGGACGGCATCGTGGTGGACGTGAAGGTGTTCACCCGCGAAAACGGTGACGAACTGCCGCCGGGAGTCAATCAGCTGGTGCGCGTCTACATCGCCCAGAAGCGGAAGATCTCCGAAGGGGACAAAATGGCCGGACGCCACGGGAACAAAGGTGTCATCGCGCGGATCATGCCCGTGGAAGACATGCCGTTCCTGCCGGACGGCACCCCGGTGGACGTGGTGCTCAACCCGCTGGGCGTTCCGTCCCGGATGAACATCGGACAGGTTCTGGAAGTTCACCTCGGCATGGCGGCAAAAGCCCTCGGATTGCATATGGCCACGCCGGTCTTTGACGGGGCCAACGAGGAAGACGTGTTTGCCACGCTGCGCGAAGCGGGGTTGGATGATGACGGAAAAACCGTTCTGTATGACGGGCGAACGGGTGAACCGTTCGAAAACCGGGTGACGGTCGGCGTGATGTACATGATCAAGCTGGCTCACATGGTGGACGACAAGATCCATGCCCGTTCCACGGGTCCGTACTCGCTGGTCACCCAGCAACCGCTGGGCGGAAAGGCGCAGTTCGGCGGACAGCGTTTCGGGGAGATGGAGGTTTGGGCTTTGGAAGCGTACGGAGCCGCTTATACCCTCCAGGAAATCCTCACCGTCAAGTCGGACGACGTGGTCGGCCGCGTCAAGACGTACGAAGCGATCGTCAAGGGCGAAAACGTTCCGGAACCGGGCGTGCCCGAATCCTTTAAAGTGCTCATCAAGGAACTGCAGAGCCTCGGGATGGACGTCAAGATCCTGTCCGGGGACGAGCAGGAAATCGAGATGCGTGAGCTTGAAGAGGACGAGGAACCAAGCGGCGACAAACTGGGATTTGAATTGCCGCTGACGGGAGAAGACGCCGGCTCCTCTTCCTGACCGCCGGCGCGGGGAGTGCGCGGGTCGGCCGCGCGCTCTTCCCGTGCTTTACGGGATGAAGCCTGAGGGAGGAATCGCCCAATGCTCGACGTGAACAACTTTGAATTCATGAAAATCGGCCTCGCCTCTCCGGAAAAAATCCGCTCCTGGTCCCGCGGAGAGGTGAAGAAACCGGAAACCATCAACTACCGCACCCTGAAGCCGGAGAAGGAAGGACTGTTCTGCGAGAAGATCTTCGGACCGACCAAGGACTGGGAATGTCACTGCGGAAAATACAAACGGGTCCGTTACAAGGGAATCGTCTGTGACCGATGCGGCGTCGAAGTGACCCGTTCGAAAGTCCGTCGGGAACGGATGGGTCATATCGAGCTGGCGGCTCCGGTTTCCCACATCTGGTATTTCAAGGGGATTCCGAGCCGGATGGGACTTGTGCTCGACATGTCTCCGCGGGCTCTTGAGGAAGTGATTTATTTCGCTTCCTATGTGGTGGTGGATCCCGGCAACACCACGCTGGAGAAGAAGCAGCTCCTTTCCGAAAAGGAATACCGCGCTTACCGTGAGAAATACGGCAACGCGTTCACCGCGATGATGGGTGCCGAAGCGATCAAGCGCCTGCTTCAGGAAATCGATCTGGACAAGGAAGTGGAGCTCCTCAAGGAAGAGCTGTCCACGGCGCAGGGCCAACGCCGCAACCGGATCATCAAGCGGCTGGAAGTGCTGGAGGCGTTCCGGACTTCGGGGAACCGTCCCGAATGGATGGTCCTGGACGTGCTTCCCGTCATCCCGCCCGAGATCCGGCCGATGGTGCAGCTGGACGGCGGACGGTTTGCCACGTCCGACCTGAATGACCTGTACCGCCGCGTCATCAACCGGAACAACCGCCTGAAGCGCCTCCTTGATCTCGGAGCGCCGGACATCATCGTGCAGAACGAAAAACGGATGCTGCAGGAAGCCGTCGACGCGCTCATTGACAACGGCCGCCGCGGCCGTCCGGTGACCGGCCCCGGCAACCGTCCGCTCAAGTCGCTCTCTCACATGCTCAAAGGGAAGCAAGGGCGTTTCCGTCAAAACCTGCTCGGAAAACGCGTGGACTATTCGGGCCGTTCCGTGATCGTGGTCGGACCGAACCTGAAAATGTACCAGTGCGGTCTTCCCAAAGAGATGGCGCTTGAGCTGTTCAAGCCGTTCGTGATGAAAGAGCTGGTGGCCAAGGGACTGGCTCACAACATCAAGAGCGCCAAGCGGAAAGTGGAACGGGTTCATCCCGAGGTCTGGGACGTGCTCGAAGAAGTGATCCGCGAGCATCCCGTGTTGCTGAACCGTGCTCCCACGCTGCACCGTCTCGGGATTCAGGCGTTTGAGCCGGTTCTGGTGGAAGGACGGGCCATCCGTCTGCACCCGCTCGTCTGTACGGCCTACAACGCGGACTTCGACGGAGACCAAATGGCGGTTCACGTTCCGCTGTCCGCCGAAGCACAGGCGGAAGCGCGTCTGTTGATGCTGGCCGCGCAAAACATTCTCAACCCCAAAGACGGCAAACCGGTCGTCACTCCCTCCCAGGACATGGTGTTGGGAAGCTACTACCTCACCATCGAAAAAGAGGGAGACAAGGGCGAGGGCAGCATGTTCATCAATGCGTCCGAGGCCATCAATGCCTATCATCACGGCTATGTGACCCTGCACAGCCGCATTGTGGTGCCGGTGCGAAACATCCGGAAAAACACGTTCACCGAAAAGCAGAAGAACGCTTTGCTCGTCACCACGGTGGGCAAGCTGATCTTCAACGAGATCTTCCCCGCCGATTTCCCGTACATCAACGAGCCCGGCAAAGCCAATTTCGCCGGAACCCCGGACAAGTACTTCATTTTCGAGAAGGGAACCAACATCAAGGAATTCATCTCGAAGATGAAGGATCCCGGAGCCATCAAGAAAAAGGACCTCGGAGCGATCATCGCCGAGTGCTTCCGCCGGTTCGGCACCACCGTCACCTCCGAAATCCTCGACAAGGTGAAGGAGCTCGGGTTCAAATACTCCACCAAGGCCGGCATCACCATTTCGGTGTCGGACGTCACCGTGCCGGAAGAGAAACAGGAAATCCTGGCCAAGGCCGAAGAGGAAGTCGCCAAGGTGATGCGCCAGTACCGGCGTGGTCTGATCACCGACGACGAGCGGTATGATCGGGTCATTTCCATCTGGAGCAGGGCAAAGGATCAAATCACCGAAGTCCTCATGAGCAAGATGGGCAAACTCAACCCCATCTACATGATGGCTCACTCCGGTGCGCGGGGGAACGTGTCGCAGATCACGCAGCTGGCCGGAATGCGCGGTCTGATGGCCAACCCGGCAGGGAAGATCATCGAGCAGCCGATCCGGACCAACTTCCGCGAAGGTCTGACGGTGCTCGAGTACTTCATCTCCACCCACGGTGCCCGGAAAGGTTTGGCCGACACGGCACTCCGTACCGCGGACTCCGGTTATCTCACCCGTCGTCTGGTCGACGTCGCCCAGGACGTGATCGTTCGGGAAGACGACTGCATGACCGACAAGGGAGTGACCGTCACCGCCATCAAAGACGGCAACGAAGTGATCGAGGGCCTGTATGACCGGATCGTGGGACGCACGGCTTTCCGCACCATCCGTCACCCGGAAACGGGAGAGATCATCGTTCGCCGCAATGAGATGATCGACGAGGAAATCGCTTCGAAGATCATCGATCTCGGCATTGAAGAAGTGGTGATCCGCTCCGTTCTCACTTGCCGCACCCGCCACGGCGTGTGCAAAAAGTGTTACGGACGCAACCTGGCGCTCGGTACGCCGGTGGAAATCGGGGAAGCCGTGGGCATCATCGCCGCCCAGTCGATCGGTGAGCCGGGTACGCAGCTGACGATGCGTACGTTCCACACCGGGGGCGTGGCCGGAGACGACATCACCCAGGGTCTGCCGCGCGTACAGGAGCTGTTTGAAGCCCGGAATCCGAAAGGGCAGGCCGTCATCAGCGAGATTTCCGGAAAAGTCGTCGACATCCGGGAGACCAAGGATCGCCGGGAGATCGAAATCGAAGGAGCGGTGGAAACCCGCGTCCATTCCGTCCCGTACGGTTCCCGACTGCGGGTGGAAGTGGGTGACGTGGTCGAAGCCGGTGACGAGCTGACCGAAGGATCCGTGGATCCGAAGGACCTCCTTCGCATCAAGGGCATGGTCGGCGTGCAACGCTACTTGCTGCAGGAAGTGCAAAAAGTGTATCGCCTGCAGGGCGTGGAGATCAACGACAAGCACATCGAAGTGATGATCCGCCAGATGATGCGCAAAGTCCGCATCATCTCTTCGGGGGACACCGGGTTGCTGGTCGGCTCCAGCGTCGACATCCACGACTTCGAGGAAGCCAACCGGAAGGTGTTGCTCTCCGGAGGAGAACCCGCCTTGGCCCGCCCGCTGCTTCTGGGGATCACCAAAGCATCCCTGGAAACGGAGTCGTTCCTGTCGGCGGCCTCCTTCCAGGAAACCACCCGCGTTCTCACGGATGCGGCCATCAAGGGCAAAGTGGACCGCCTGCTCGGTCTCAAGGAGAACGTCATCATCGGGAAACTGATCCCCGCCGGAACCGGAATGGCCCGCTATCGCAACCTCCGTTTCCGGCTGCAGGATGAATCCTCTTCCGAAGGCGATCCCGCCAAGGAAAAAGTGCTGATCGAATGATCGGGGGACGACGTTTCACGGCCGGTTCGGATGCTCCGGGCCGGCCGGGGACGTTCCCGGTCATTGAAAAGGCGGCGGGGACCGAATCCCGGTGTTCGTGCTTCGGGCAGATTCGCGATGTGAGCCGCAGAAAAAAATGCGGTTTGGACCGCTTGCCGCAAGGGGTTTTCCGATTTCAACGGATTGTTGACTTTGGATTCACGGGATGGTAAGATAACTTCGTGTGCTTGGGAACCACTCACTTTGGAGGGCACTTTCATGTCTTATGAAAAAGTGAAGATGGCAAAATCGCTGACGATTGGGACCAAGCAAACCCGAAAAGCCATCGAACAAGGCAAGGCCATCGAAGTGTTTGTGGCAGACGACGCGGATCCGCACGTTCTTCAGCCCATTCTTGCGATGTGCCGGGAACGGGGCATCACCGTGACGCATGTCGATTCGATGCGCGAGCTGGGGAAAGCTTGCGGCATCGAAGTGGGTGCGGCCACGGCGGCCGTCCTGGAATAGCCATAGCGCCGGAAGCCCGCTCTGTGCCGGCATGAGCAGGCGGACGGCTACTTGATATTTTCGATCGCTTTTTTTGGCCACGGATGACACTCCTGGATCTGTGGTCTTGAAGGATCGGCAAAACAGAAGGAGGTGCCAAGTATGCCGACAATCAATCAGCTGGTACGCAAAGGCCGCAAGGCGAAAGTGACCAAGTCCAAATCCCCGGCCCTCCAGTTCACCTGGAACAGCTTCAAAAAGGAAGCCGTGCCGCAAAGCGCTCCGCAAAAGCGTGGAGTCTGCACCCGTGTGGGGACCATGACCCCGAAGAAGCCGAACTCGGCTCTCCGGAAATACGCGCGTGTGCGCTTGTCCAACAATGCGGAAGTGACCGCCTACATTCCGGGGATCGGACACAACCTGCAGGAACACTCCGTGGTGCTCGTGCGCGGCGGACGTGTCAAAGACCTGCCGGGTGTACGTTATCACATCGTTCGCGGTGCGCTGGACACCGCCGGTGTGGCGAACCGGATGCAAGGCCGCTCCAAATACGGTGCCAAACGTCCGAAGAAATAAGCTTGATACAGCACATCACAGGGTGAAAAGGAGGGAGAAGCATGCCTCGCAAAGGTCCGGTTCCCCGTCGGGAAGTGTTGCCTGACCCGATTTACAACAGCAAACTCGTCACGCGCCTGATCAACCGCCTGATGATCGACGGAAAAAAAGGCGTGGCTCAGCGCATTCTCTACAACGCATTTGACACGATTCATCAGCGCACCGGCAAAGACCCCATGGAAGTTTTTGAGCAAGCGCTCAAAAACGTCATGCCCGTGCTGGAAGTCAAAGCCCGTCGCGTGGGTGGCGCCAACTATCAGGTTCCGGTGGAAGTCCGTCCCGAGCGCCGCACCAGCCTGGGTCTGCGTTGGTTGGTGATGTATGCCCGCCTCCGTGGAGAAAAAACCATGGAAGAGCGCCTGGCCAACGAAATCATGGATGCAGCCAACAATACGGGCGCAGCCGTGAAGAAGAAAGAAGACACGCATCGTATGGCCGAAGCGAACCGAGCATTCGCTCACTATCGCTGGTAATCGATATTCTTTTCATCGTGAAGGGAGAAATTGCCGATGGCACGTAAATTCTCCTTGGAAAAAACTCGCAATATCGGGATCATGGCTCATATCGATGCGGGCAAAACAACGACCACTGAACGGATCCTGTTCTATACCGGCCGTGTGTACAAGATCGGTGAAACCCACGAAGGTTCCGCCACCATGGACTGGATGGAACAGGAGCAGGAGCGCGGAATCACCATCACTTCCGCCGCGACCACCTGCCAGTGGAAAGAACATCGCATCAATATCATCGACACGCCGGGACACGTCGACTTCACCGTGGAAGTGGAACGGTCCCTCCGCGTGCTGGACGGTGCGGTGGGTGTGTTCTGCGCCAAGGGCGGCGTGGAACCGCAATCCGAAACGGTGTGGAGACAGGCTGACCGTTACGGTGTTCCGAGAATCGCGTATGTCAACAAGATGGACATCCTGGGAGCCGACTTCTTCCGGGCCGTCGACCAAATGCGCGATCGCCTGGGCGCCAATGCGGTGCCGATCCAGCTCCCGATCGGTGCGGAAGACACCTTCGTCGGGATCATCGACCTCATCACGATGAAAGCCATCGTGTATGTGGATGATCTCGGAACCACCTCCGAAGCGCGGGAGATCCCTGACGAGTACAAGGAACAAGCAGAAGAATGGCGCACCAAACTGGTGGAAGCCGTCGCCGAGCTGGATGAGGAACTCATGATGAAGTACCTCGAAGGCGAGGACCTGACCGAAGAAGAGATTCGCAGCGCGCTGCGCAAAGGCACCTGCGAAGTGAAAATCACGCCGGTGTTGTGCGGATCTTCCTACAAAAACAAAGGGGTTCAGCCGCTGCTCGACGCGGTGGTCGAATTCCTGCCGGCTCCGACCGATGTTCCGGACATTCGCGGAACGCTTCCGGACGGAACCGAGGTTGCCCGCCGCTCTTCCGACGAAGAGCCGTTCTCGGCGCTGGCGTTCAAGATCATGAGCGACCCGTACGTCGGAAAGCTGACCTTCTTCCGCGTGTACTCCGGTACGCTCTCGTCCGGTTCCTACGTGCTGAACGCCAACAAAGGCAAGCGCGAACGGATCGGCCGGATTCTGCAAATGCACGCCAACCACCGGGAAGAGATCTCGGAAGTGTACGCCGGGGACATCGCCGCCGCGGTGGGTCTGAAAGACACCATCACCGGTGAAACCCTGTGCGACGAAAAGAATCCGATCATCTTGGAATCCATGGATTTCCCGGAACCGGTGATCAACATCGCCATCGAGCCCAAAACCAAGGCCGACCAGGACAAAATGGCTTTGGCTCTGGCGAAACTGTCGGAAGAAGACCCGACCTTCAGAACCCACACGGACGAGGAAACGGGTCAGACGATCATCTCCGGAATGGGCGAGCTGCACCTGGAGATCATTGTCGACCGCCTGAAGCGGGAGTTCAAAGTGGAAGCAAACGTGGGTGCCCCGCAGGTGGCGTACCGCGAAACCTTCCGCAGCTCCGCGAAGGTGGAAGGCAAATTCGTCCGTCAGTCCGGTGGCCGCGGTCAATACGGTCACGTCTGGATCGAGTTCGAACCGCTGCCGGAAGGTGCCGGATTCGAATTCGTCAACAAGATCGTCGGTGGGGTCGTTCCGAAGGAGTACATCCCCGCCGTTCAAGCCGGGATCGAGGAAGCCATGCAAAACGGCGTGCTGGCCGGGTATCCGATGGTTGACATCCGTGCCACCATCTTCGACGGATCGTACCACGATGTGGACTCCTCGGAGATGGCGTTCAAAATCGCCGGTTCCATGGCGCTCAAAGCGGCCAAAACCAAATGTAATCCGGTGTTGCTCGAGCCGATCATGAAGGTCGAAGTCGTGGTGCCGGAGGACTACATGGGTGACGTGATGGGCGACCTCAACTCCCGTCGCGGACGCATCGAGGGCATGGAAGCTCGCGGCAACACCCAGGTGATCCGGGCGATGGTTCCGCTGGCCGAAATGTTCGGCTACGTGAACAGCCTGCGTTCCCGCACGCAAGGTCGCGGCGTCTTCTCCATGGTGTTCGACCACTATGAAGAAGTGCCGAAAAACATCGCCGACGAGATCGTCAAAAAAGCCACCGGTGCATGATTCCTGCATCAGGGAATGAACGGGTGAAGCGGTGAATACCGCTTCCCGGTTTTCCATACATCCATTACAATATTCTTTGAGCCTATGCAAAGGGAGGATCCATTGACATGGCAAAAGCCAAGTTTGAGCGTACCAAACCGCACGTCAACATTGGTACCATCGGTCACGTTGACCACGGCAAAACCACTCTGACCGCCGCAATCACCACCGTTCTGGCTCAAAAAGGCGGCGCTGTGGCTACCGCTTACGATCAAATCGACAAAGCTCCGGAAGAGCGTGAGCGCGGAATCACCATCTCCACCGCACACGTGGAGTACGAAACCGACAACCGTCACTATGCTCACGTGGACTGCCCGGGTCACGCTGACTACGTGAAAAACATGATCACCGGTGCTGCTCAAATGGACGGCGCCATCCTGGTTGTGTCCGCCGCTGACGGCCCGATGCCGCAAACCCGCGAGCACATCCTGCTCTCCCGTCAGGTCGGCGTTCCGTACATCGTCGTCTTCCTGAACAAAGTGGACATGGTGGACGACGAAGAGCTCCTCGAGCTGGTGGAAATGGAAGTTCGCGAACTGCTCTCCGAATACGACTTCCCCGGCGATGACATCCCGGTCATCAAAGGTTCCGCTCTGAAAGCTCTGGAAGATCCGACCGGCGAATGGGCCCAAGCCATCATCGAACTGATGAACGCCGTCGACGAGTATATCCCGGCTCCGGAGCGTGCCACGGACAAACCGTTCCTGATGCCGGTTGAGGACGTCTTCACCATCACCGGTCGCGGTACCGTTGCCACCGGTCGTGTGGAGCGCGGTATGCTGAAAGTCGGCGACGAAGTGGAAATCATCGGCTTCACCGAAACCCGCAAAACCGTTGTGACCGGTGTGGAAATGTTCCGCAAGCTGCTTGACCAAGCAGAAGCCGGTGACAACATCGGTGCCCTGCTCCGCGGCGTGGACCGCAAAGAAATCCAACGCGGACAAGTTCTGGCAAAACCGGGTTCCGTGAAACCGCACACCAAGTTCAAAGCGCAAGTGTACGTTCTGTCCAAAGAAGAGGGCGGCCGTCACACCCCGTTCTTCTCCAACTACCGTCCGCAATTCTACTTCCGCACCACCGACGTGACCGGCGTCATCAAACTGCCGGAAGGCGTTGAAATGTGCATGCCCGGCGACAACGTCGAAATGGAAGTGGAACTGATCTCCCCGATCGCCATCGAAGACGGTACCCGTTTCGCTATCCGCGAAGGTGGCCGTACCGTGGGCGCCGGCGCCGTTACCTCCATCATCGAGTAATCGGTGCCCCTTCGGGTCAATGACAAAAACCCGTCAGTCCGTCACGGACTGGCGGGTTTTTTGTTTGGCGGAATCCCGTTCAACCATCAATAACACTGCCACAAAAATCGTCCGTCCGGACGAACCGGATCCGGATCGACGAACAGATATCCCATCCCGCAGTCACCAAAGTCGGCAAATTCAAGAAACCATTTGCCTTTTTCATCGGTCGCCGGGTAGATGTAGAGCGGGTGGGTGCGCCCGGTGTGAATTTCACAGGTCGTTTTGCCGTTCACCTCCCGACAAGAGATCTTCGCGTGGATGGGATCGTGGATCTCCAAGCAATAAACGATTTGCCCGGCAAAGCGGAATCCGTCCGGTGTTTCGATATGCTGAATCCAAGTGGGAACGCTGCCAAGTCGGGTGCAATATTCAGGCTTTACCCGATCCTCTTCGCTGAGTCCGGAATGACTCGGGTCCATGTCGGGGGATACAAACCAGGGAGCCAGCTCTTCGGAAAGTCCGTCATCTTTCGCGGTCCAACACGTGATCCTGCACTCGGGGAGAAGGTGATCCGGTGTCAGGTCCGGAGGAAGAGGGGTTCGGCCCGGTTTCATTTCGGCATCATCCAGGATGAGAACTTTGTTGGCTCCACATTCCGGATCCCAAGTTTCGCAGTCGTCTCCACAGATGAACACATACAGCACCCTGCCGTCTTTTCCCAGATCGAGTCTGTCGGAGTGATGGGCGAACTGGGCCAGCAACGACATCGGGGCTTCACACCCGCTGCAGGTCGGCCACTTGTCTTCCGGAAGGCCCCACGGTATGCCTCCGAACTGGTCCACAAACTGCCCGGGGGGACCCATGAATTCGGCAAAGATCAATTCCGGTTTCCAATATCGCATCGGTGATCGACTCCTTCCGAAGTGATCAGAACGCATGTTCTGTATCCAACGTACAAGAATCCGGTGTCGAATTCAAGAAAAATCATTGAATCTACACCGGATTTCTTTTGTGAGAGACCAGTTTCGTGCATGTCGCAATGAAATGGAAAATCACACGGAGTGTTTCTATTCATAACTCCGTTTTGGGATGAATTCTTTCTGCTTTCCCTTCACCAGCTCTGCCACAGGAAATATCCGTCCGGCTTTTTGGGATCGGGGTTCACGAAAAGATAGCCTCTGCCCCCGTCGCCGAAGGAGGTGAACTCGATCACGCGGGAGTCGTCGCCGGAATCATCCATTTCTTCGGCTGGCGGATCCAAAGCGGGGGACAGAGAAATCGTGCGAAAATCTTTGTTTTCCGTGGCCAGGTAGTGGGCGGGTTCTTCCGGTCCCAAAAGGAGCACGTGATCGATCTGCGCGGCAAAACGATAGGGCGGCTCCACGGGTTCGGGCATTTGCAGCCATTCGGGCTGACCGCCCAGTTTGGTGCCCGTTTCATCCGATGCCACGGGACCGCCGACGAAATCGAGCCATTCGGCTGCGGACGGCGCCTGTTCGGCGGGAATGTCTTCCTTCTCCACCCAGTCTTTGACCCACGCACCGGGAAGAATCGGGACCTCGGGGTCCGGCGGAGTTGCGGTGCCTTCCGTCAATTGTTCGGGCTCGAGAATCAACACCCGGTTGGCTCCGCCGTCCGCTTCCCAGGACGCACACGTTCCCGATTCGCACTGAAACAAAAACAACACCCTTCCTTCCCGTCCGAGCGGGAACCGTTCCGGGTGATGGCGAAAACGGGCAAGAAAGCTCATCGCTTTCCCGCATTCCGCGCAGACGGGCCATTCGTTCGCGGGGAAGCCGGCAGGCAGACCGCCGAACCGGTCCGGAGCGTCGGGACCTCCGGCTTTGTCCGAATGCAGGACGAGCAAGGGAATGTGGGACTTCATTTCGCAACTCCTCCTCCACAAGGGTCCGGGAACCCCGGCGCGTGAAAACAGGCATGCTGCCCGTCTCCGTCCGGTCAAACGAAGACGAACAAGCATGCCGGCCTTGACGGCGGGATCTCCCGTTCACGATCTTTCTCACCACTTAGTTGTATCACCGCGGCGGCATTTTGCCAAACGGCATTTCGCCGGCGGCGGCGAACATCCGTCTCTTTCCTTTGCTTTCTCTTGTTGCGCCGCCGGTTTCCTGCCGGCTTTTCCGCGTTTTCCGGTGAAATGTGTTGACTTTTGCCCGGGAGATGTCAATAATTTTGAGAAGACCGCGCAAAAGGAAGGAATTGGTATGGGCAAGCGGGGGATGCATGGCGCAAGAACAGGCTCTTTTTCCTGAATCCTGCCCAAAAGTGCTTGCAACCCCATACTTTTTCCACTATAATCGAGAATGTTGCATGAACGCGATGAAGCGAAAGGTTGCCGACACACCCGGCCCCGATGCCATGGCCGGGCGGGAAATTTTCGCGGAGAAGTTCATTTTCAAAATGAGCGAGAAGGAGGGTTAATCATGGCAAAACAAAAGATTCGCATTCGGCTGAAGGCTTACGATCACCGCATCCTGGACCAGTCGGCGTCCAAGATCGTGGAAACCGCGAAACGGACGGGTGCCGGTGTGTCCGGACCGATTCCGCTTCCGACGGAGCGTTCGGTTTACACGATCCTGCGTGCGGTTCACAAGTATAAAGATTCTCGTGAGCAGTTCGAAATGCGCACTCATAAACGGCTCATCGACATCGTCAACCCGACGCAACAAACGGTTGACGCATTGATGAGACTGGATCTGCCTTCCGGCGTCGATATCGAAATCAAGCTGTAATCAGCGGATTCTGTCATGGCAGGAGGTGTACACAGTGAAAGGCATTCTGGGCAAAAAGATCGGGATGACCCAAATCTTCGGCGAAAACGGAGTGGTCGTGCCCGTGACGGTCGTCGAAGCGGGTCCTTGCGTGGTTCTGCAAAAGAAGGAACTGGCAACTGACGGATACGAAGCGATCCAGCTCGGCTTCGACGAGAAGAAAGAACATCGAGCCAACAAGCCCGAACTCGGACATGCAGCCAAAGCAAATGCCAAACCCCAAAAGTTCGTCAAAGAGATCCGCGGGGTGAATCTGGCGGACTACGAAGTGGGCGGTCTGGTGAAAGCCGACCTGTTCGAACAGGGCGAATTCGTTGACGTGACCGGTACCACCAAAGGAAAAGGTTTTACCGGTGCCATCAAGCGTCACAACCAAGCTCGCGGACCGATGTCCCACGGTTCCAAGTACCATCGCGGACCGGGTTCGATGGGTGCCATCGCTCCGAACCGGATCTTCAAGGGACAAACCATGCCGGGACGCATGGGACATGAACGCGTGACGATCCAAAACCTGGAGATCGTCAAAGTGGACGCCGAGAAGAACCTGCTTCTGATCAAAGGTTCCGTTCCGGGTCCGAGAAACAGCTACCTGATCATCAAATCGGCCGTCAAGCAAAGCAACTGACGGAACAGGACAAGAAAGGAGGAGTCACCATGCCCAAACTGGCAGTACTCAACATGAGCGGTGAACAGGTGGGGGAAATCGAACTCTCCGACGCTCTCTTCGGAATCACCCCGAATGAAGCCGTTCTGCATCAGGCAGTCGTGATGCAACAGGCATCCCTTCGCCGCGGAACTCATGCGACCAAAAACCGCGCATTGGTGAGCGGCGGCGGCAGAAAGCCCTGGAGACAAAAAGGTACCGGACGCGCCCGTCACGGAAGCATCCGTTCCCCGCTGTGGGTGGGAGGCGGCACGGTGTTCGGTCCTCAACCGCGCAGCTATGCCTTCAAGCTGCCGAAAAAAGTGCGCCGTCTGGCTCTGAAATCCGCCCTCTCCAGCAAAGTGATCGACCAGGATCTGGTGGTGCTGGACGAGCTGAAGCTGGATAAGCCGAAAACCAAAGACATGGTGAACGTGCTGAAAAACCTCGGTGCGGATCGCAAAGCACTGGTCGTGACCGACAGCCTCGACCAAAACGCCGTTCTGTCCGCTCGCAACATTCCGGGCGTGAAACTGGTGCAAGCCGACGGAATCAACGTGCTGGACATTCTCCACCACGACAAGCTGATCCTGACCCGTGGTGCCGTGAGCCGCGTTGAGGAGGTGTTTGGCAAGTGAAGGACCCTCGCGACATCATTCGCCGGCCGGTAATCACCGAGAAGTCCACGGAACTGATGGAGCAAAACAAGTACGTCTTTGAAGTGGATCCGCGCGCCAACAAGGTGGAAATCAAGAAGGCCGTGGAGCAAATCTTCAACGTGAAAGTGGCTTCGGTCAACACCATGCGTGTCACCGGCAAGGTGAAGCGCTACGGCCGTTACAGCGGTCGCAGACCCGAACGGAAAAAAGCGATCGTCACGTTGAAACCCGACAGCAAGCCGATCGAAATGTTTGAAGTCTGATCGATAACCTTTGAGGAAGAAGGAGGGAAAAGGAATGGGCATCAAGCATTTCAAGCCGACGACTCCGTCCCGTCGTCACATGACCGTATCGACCTTCGAAGAGATCACGACCGACAAGCCGGAGAAATCCCTTGTTGTCACGCTGGTCAAACGCTCCGGACGCAACAACCAGGGACGCATCACCACCCGTCATCGCGGGGGCGGCCACAAGCGGAAATACCGGATCATCGACTTCAAGCGCAACAAGGACGGCATTCCCGGCAAAGTTGCCACGATCGAATACGATCCGAACCGTTCCGCCAACATTGCCCTGATCAACTACGTGGACGGCGAGAAGCGCTACATCATCGCTCCGCACGGCCTGAAAGTCGGCATGACCATCATGTCCGGACCGGAAGCCGACATCCGCGTGGGCAACGCTCTGCCGCTCCGCAACATCCCGGTGGGTACCGTGATTCACAACATCGAACTGAAACCGGGTCGCGGCGGCCAGCTGGTTCGCGCCGCAGGTGCTTCCGCACAGCTCTTGGGGAAAGAGGGCAAATACGCCATCATCCGCCTCACCTCCGGTGAAGTTCGCATGGTTCACCTGGATTGCCGCGCGACGATCGGTCAGGTCGGAAATCTCGATCACGAGCTGATCACCGTGGGGAAAGCCGGACGCTCCCGTTGGCTGGGCAAACGTCCGACGGTTCGCGGTTCCGTGATGAACCCGGTGGACCACCCGCACGGCGGTGGTGAAGGTCGCGCTCCGATCGGTCGCAAGTCTCCGATGACTCCGTGGGGCAAACCGGCACTGGGATACAAAACCCGGAAGAAAAACAAGCCGTCTGACAAATACATCGTCCGTCGTCGCAAGAGCAAATAACGTGATCACGAAATCAGCCGCGCTCGAAAGGAGGTTCATTCCATGGGTCGCAGCTTGAAAAAAGGACCTTTTGTCGATGACCACCTGATGAAAAAGGTTCTGGAACTGAACGAGAAAAACGAGAAACGCGTGATTAAAACCTGGTCCCGCCGTTCCACCATCTTTCCGGAGTTCGTGGGTCACACGTTCGCCGTTCATGACGGTCGCAAACACGTCCCGGTGTACGTGACCGAAGACATGGTCGGCCACAAGCTGGGCGAATTCGTTCCGACCCGTACCTACAGAGGTCACGGTGACGACAAGAAAACGAAGAAGCGCTGAGTGACCGCCCCATCAGAGAGGAGGTAACGAGATGGAAGCCAAAGCAACTGCCCGTTACGTGCGCATCTCTCCGCGCAAGGCGCGCCTGGTGATCGACCTGATTCGCGGCAAATCCGTGGCCGAAGCGTTCTCCATCCTGCGCTTCACGCCGAAAGCCGCTTCCCCGGTCATCGAGAAAGTGCTGAAATCCGCCGTTGCCAACGCGGAACACAATCACAACCTGAACGCTTCGGGTTTGGTTGTGAAAAAAGCGTACGTGGATGAGGGCCCGACGCTGAAGCGCTATCAACCCCGCGCTCGCGGTCAAGCCTATGAGATTCTGAAACGGACCAGCCACATCACCGTGGTTGTCGGTGAACAGTGAGCAAGTTGAACAAGGAGGGATGAAACGGTGGGTCAAAAGGTAAATCCGGTCGGACTTCGTATCGGCATCATCCGTGACTGGGAATCCAAATGGTACGCTGAAAAAGACTATGCCGACCTGCTCCATGAAGACCTGAAGATCCGGAACTTTATCCGCAACCGCATGAAAGATGCGAGCATCTCCAAGATCGAAATCGAGCGGGCCGCCAACCGCGTCAACATTTCCATCCATACCGCGAAGCCGGGCATGGTGATCGGCAAAGGCGGTTCCGAAGTGGAAGCCCTTCGGCAGGCCCTGGCCAAACTGACCGGCAAAAAGGTGCACATCAACATCCACGAGATCAAAAATCCCGATCTGGATGCTTATCTCGTGGCCGAAAGCATCGCGCAACAGCTGGAGCGCCGTGTTTCCTTCCGTCGCGCGATGAAACAGGCGATCCAACGCTGCATGCGCGCGGGAGCCAAAGGAGTGCGCACCGCGGTGAGCGGACGCCTGGGCGGCGCGGACATCGCCCGCACCGAAGGATACAGCGAAGGAACGGTTCCGCTGCACACCCTGCGTGCAGACATCGACTACGGTTTCACGGAAGCACACACCACTTACGGTCGGATCGGCGTGAAAGTGTGGATCTATCGCGGTGAAGTGCTGCCGGCCAAGAAAACCAAAGGAGCTGCGGAAGGAGGCGAGTAATCCATGCTGATGCCCAAAAAGGTCAAGTTCCGTCGTCCGCATCGTCCGCGCAAGCTGCGTGGCAAGGCCAAAGGCGGCACGGAAGTGGCATTCGGTGAATACGGCCTGCAAGCCCTCGAACCGGCATGGGTGACCAACCGCCAAATCGAGGCCGCACGTCGGGCCATGACGCGCTACATCCGCCGTGGCGGGAAAGTCTGGATCAAAATCTTCCCGGATCGCCCGATCACCCAGAAACCGCTCGAGGTTCGGATGGGTAGCGGGAAAGGTTCTCCGGAAAAATGGGTGGCCGTGGTGAAGCCGGGCAAGGTGCTGTTCGAGCTCGCCGGCGTTCCGGAAGAGACCGCACGTGAAGCAATGCGGCTTGCCGCACACAAACTTCCGATCAAAACCAAATTCGTGAAAAGAGAAGCGGGTGGTAACGAATGAAAGCACGTGAGCTGGCAGAGTTGACCACCGCCGAGATCCAACAAAAGCTCTCTCAGTACAAAGAGGAGTTGTTCAACCTCCGCTTCCAATCCGCAACGGGTCAACTGGAAAGCCCGGCCCGTCTGCGCCAGGTTCGCAAAGCGATCGCTCGTTGCAAAACGATTCTGCGTGAACGCGAACTGGGGATCGAAAGGAGGAAGCAAGGATGAACCAGCGCACGACGCGCCGCAAAGTCCGGATCGGTCGGGTGGTCAGCGACAAAATGGACAAAACCATCGTTGTCGCCGTGGAAACCTACAAGAAGCATCCCCTGTACGGCAAACGCGTGAAATACACCAAAAAATTCAAGGCTCATGACGAGCGGAACGAGGCAAAAACCGGCGATACCGTGAAAATCATGGAAACCCGTCCGCTTTCCAAGGAAAAGCGCTGGCGCCTCGTTGAGATCGTGGAAAAAGCCGTGATCGTCTAAGCATAACTGACGCGGGAAGGAGGGGAACCCATGATTCAACCGCAATCTCGCCTTCGAGTGGCTGACAACTCCGGTGCAAAAGAAGTGATGTGCATCCGGGTCCTGGGTGGATCCAAACGGAAAACCGCCGGAATCGGCGACGTCATCGTCGCATCCGTGAAACAAGCTACGCCCGGTGGCGTTGTCAAGAAAGGGGATGTGGTCAAATGCGTGATCGTTCGCACGAAACGCGCGACCCGTCGCCCGGACGGTTCCTACATCCGTTTTGACGAGAATGCCGCCGTCATCATCAAGGATGACAACTCTCCGCGCGGTACCCGGATCTTCGGACCGGTGGCCCGTGAATTGCGTGATCGCGACTTCATGAAGATCATTTCGCTGGCGCCGGAGGTTCTGTGATCAGGCGCCGCTTTCCGTGGTCGAATTTCCGAGCGTAAGGAGGTGCCCGGCATGGCGAACAAACTGCACATCAAAAAGGGCGACATCGTCATTGTGATGCGCGGCAAGGAAGCTCCCTATTTCGATGACAACGGCAAAAAAGTGTACACCAAGGGACGCGTGATCCGTGTTCTCCCGAAAGAGAACCGCGTGATCGTCGAAGGTGTCAACATGGTGAAAAAACATGCCCGTCCGTCCCAGGCCAATCCGCAAGGCGGCATCATCGAAATGGAAGCTCCCATTCACGTGTCCAACGTGATGATCGAGGATCCGAAGACGAAAGAGCCGACCCGGATCGGATACAAATGGGTGGAAGGCAAAAACGGCGAAAAGAAAAAAGTGCGTTACGCCAAAAAATCCGGTGAGATTCTCGACAAATGACCGGTGACGGAAGGGAGGTTCGCCTGATGGCAGCACGTGTGAAGGAGCTGTACCTGAACGAAGTGGCTCCTGCCATGATGAAGAAATTCAACTACAAGTCTCCGATGCAAGTGCCGAAAGTGGAGAAAGTGATCATCAACATGGGTGTGGGTGAAGCCGTCCAAAACCCGAAAGTGCTCGACGGCGCGGTGGAGGATCTCACCCTGATCTCCGGACAAAAGCCGGTGATCACCCGGGCGAAAAAATCGATCGCCGGATTCAAGCTTCGTGAGGGCATGCCGATCGGTGCCAAAGTGACCCTCCGGGGCGAGCGGATGTATCACTTCCTCGACAAACTGATGAACGTGGCTCTGCCGCGCGTTCGCGACTTCCGCGGCGTTTCCCCGAAATCCTTCGACGGACGCGGAAACTATACGCTCGGTCTGAAAGAGCAGCTCATCTTCCCGGAGATCTCTTACGACAAGGTGGACAAAGTTCGCGGCATGGACATCGTGATCGTCACGACCGCGAAAACCGACGAAGAGGCTCGTGAACTGCTGACGCTGCTGGGAATGCCGTTCCGCAAGCAGTGACATCTCACAGGACAAGGGGGGAATCTCGTGGCCAAGAAGTCGATGATCGTCAAATCGCAGCGCAAGCAAAAATTCAAGGTGCGTGAATACACCCGCTGCGAACGTTGCGGCCGCCCGCACTCGGTGTACCGCAAGTTCCGCCTCTGCCGGATTTGCTTCCGTGAATTGGCCTACAAAGGGCAGATTCCCGGCGTGAAAAAAGCCAGCTGGTAATGATGACAGGAAGGAGGGTTTCGCATGGTGATGACCGACCCCATTGCTGATATGCTGACCAGAATCCGCAACGCGAACTTGGTTCGCCACGAGAGCGTGGAGTTCCCGGCTTCCCGGATCAAACGCGAAATCTGCGAGATCCTGAAGCGTGAAGGATTCATCCGCGATTGCGAGTATATCGAAGACAACAAACAGGGGATCATTCGCCTTTTCCTCAAGTACGGAGCCAACAACGAGCGTGTGATCACCGGACTGAAACGGATCAGCAAACCCGGTTTGCGCGTGTATGCCAAGGCTTCTGAAGTGCCCCGTGTGATGCGTGGCCTGGGGATTGCCATCCTCTCCACCAACAAGGGGATCATGACCGACAAGGAAGCCCGCCAACACAACGTGGGCGGAGAAGTTATTGCATACGTTTGGTAATCGCCTGATGGACGGAGGTGAACAACATGTCCCGTATCGGCAAAAAACCGATCACGATTCCCGGCGGTGTGGAAGTGAAAATCGAAGGAAGCCATGTGACCGTCAAAGGTCCGAAAGGCACCCTGGAGCGTGATTTTCATCCCGACATCGTGATCAAACAGGTAGACAACACCTTGGTGGTCGAGCGTCCGAGCGATCACCGGACCCACCGGGCCCTGCACGGAACGACCCGGAGCGTGCTGGCCAACATGGTGGAAGGTGTGACCAACGGATTCAGCAAAACGTTGGAACTGGTCGGCGTGGGTTACCGTGCCAACAAAAAAGGCAACACTCTGGTACTGAGCCTCGGTTTCTCCCATCCGGTGGAAATCACTCCGGATGAGGGAATCGAACTGGAAGTTCCGTCTCAAACCCAAATCATCGTCAAAGGGATCGACAAGGAGAAAGTCGGTGCCCAAGCCGCCAAGATCCGTGCATGGAGACGTCCCGAACCGTACAAGGGCAAAGGGATCAAATATGCGGGTGAAGTCATTCGCCGCAAAGAAGGAAAAGCCGGTAAGAAATAATCCGGCCGCTTAGTGAGAAGGGAGTGAGCTGGACCGTGATTCAAAAAGTGGACCGCAACAAGAAACGGAAAGTCCGCGCACTGCGCGTGCGGAAGAAAGTGTTCGGTACCCCCGAACGTCCGCGTCTCAACGTGTTCCGTTCCGGCAAGAACATTTACGCGCAACTGATTGACGACACGATCGGTCATACCTTGGTGTCCGCGTCCACGCTGGATTCGGAATTCAAGGCCAAAGGCATCAGCGGCGGTACGGTGGAAGCGGCCCGTCAAGTGGGCGAACTGATCGCCAAACGCGCTGTCGAAAAAGGCTTCAAGCGCGTCGTGTTCGACCGTGGCGGTTATCTGTATCATGGTCGGGTCAAGGCGCTGGCTGACGGAGCTCGGGAAGGAGGTCTGGACTTTTGAGCAAGCAAGAAAAACCCCGCAGAAGAGACGCCGTGCAGTCTGAGTTCATCGAGAAAGTCGTGAACATCAACCGCGTGGCGAAAGTCGTCAAAGGTGGTCGTCGCTTCAGCTTCAGCGCCCTGGTGGTCGTCGGCGACGGAAAAGGCAAAGTGGGTGCCGCCATCGGCAAAGCCGCCGAAGTGCCGGAAGCGATCCGCAAGGGCTTCGAAGCCGCCAAGAAGAAAATGATCACCGTTCCGCTGCAAGGCAGCACCATTCCGCATGAAACGATCGGTCACTTCGGTTCCGGTGAAGTGATCATGAAGCCGGCTTCCAAGGGTACCGGTGTGATCGCCGGCGGTCCGGTCCGCGATGTTCTGATTGCTGCCGGTGTCGGTGACATCCTGACCAAGTCGGTCGGCTCCAACAACCCGATCAACATGGTGCATGCCACCCTGGAAGGACTCAAAACTCTGCGCCGTCCGGAAGATGTCGCGAAGTTGCGCGGCAAAAGCGTAGAGGAACTGTTGGGATAAGGAGGGGAAGACCGTGGCGAAGAAACTGGCGATTACCCTCAAACGGAGCATGATCGGCCGTCCTGAATCGCAACGCGTCACCCTGCGCACGCTCGGACTTCGCAAGCGGGAACAAACCGTTGTGCAACAGGACAACCCGGCGATTCGTGGCATGATTGCCAAAGTGAGCCATCTGGTCGAAGTCAAGGAAATCGAAGAGTGAACGGTCGAAGCTCTTCGTCCAAGAGGAGGTGCAAAGCATGAAACTGCATGAGCTGAAACCGGCTCCGGGTTCCCGGAAGAAGAAAAATCGCGTCGGTCGCGGGATCGGTTCCGGCAACGGCAAAACCGCCGGCCGCGGTCACAAAGGGCAAAACGCCCGTTCCGGCGGTGGTGTGCGTCCCGGTTTTGAGGGAGGTCAAACCCCGATCTTCCGTCGTCTGCCGAAACGCGGCTTCACCAACCCCAACCGCAAAGAATACGCCATCATCAACCTTGACGTGCTCAACCGTTTTGAAGACGGTGCCGTGGTCACTCCGGAACTTCTGAAAGAACAAGGCGTCGTGAAAAACCTCAAAGACGGTCTGAAAGTGCTCGGCAATGGAGAGCTGAACAAAAAGCTCACCGTGAAGGCGCACAAATTCTCCGCCAGCGCTGTGGAGAAAATCGGCGCCGCCGGCGGGGCGACGGAGGTAATCTGATGATTCGGAACCTGGGAAATATCTTCAAGGTGGAGGATCTTCGTCGTCGTATCCTTTTCACTCTGATGATGCTGGTGATCTTCCGGATCGGGAGCTTCATTCCGGTTCCGAACACCAATGCCTTGGCTTTGCAGCAAATGATGAGTGAAACCCAGGGTGTGTTCGGTCTGATCAACGCCTTCTCGGGTGGAGCGTTCACCAACTTCTCCATCTTCGCCATGGGAATCATGCCTTACATCACCGCATCGATCATCGTGCAACTGCTTACCATGGACGTGATTCCCGCGTTTGCCCGCTGGGCGAAGGAAGGCGAAGTGGGTCGGCGCAAATTGGCCCAGTTTACCCGTTACTTCACCATCGTGCTGGCTTTGATCCAGTCCGTGGGTGTGGCAATCGGGTTCAACCGGATCACCCCCGGCTTCATCGAAGATGAAAGCGTCTGGTCCTATGCCCTGATTTCGCTGACCCTGACCGCCGGAACGGCGTTCTTGATGTGGGTGGGTGAGCAAATCACGGACAAGGGCATCGGCAACGGCATTTCCATCCTGATTTTCGCCGGGATCATCGCTTCCATCCCGGGAACTTCGGGAATCGTGTATGAAGCCCTCTTCACCAACGAAAGTCAGCTGTTCCTGAGCATCTTGAAGGTCGTCGGCCTGGTGCTTGGCATCATCGTGGTGGTGGCTGCTTGCGTTTACATGCTGCAAGGGGTTCGAAAAATCCCGGTGCAATACACCAAACGGGTGGTGGGTCGCAAGATGTACGGCGGACAATCGACCCACATTCCGCTGAAGGTGAACGCAGCCGGTGTGATTCCGGTGATTTTCGCCCTCTCTTTGCTGATGTTCCCGCCGACCATCGCGAGCTTCTGGTCCGGCCATCCGGTGGCCGACTGGATCATCGCCAACTTTGACTACATGAAGTTTGGTCTCGGCATGGTGCTTTATGTGGTGTTGATCATCGGATTCACGTACTTCTACACGTTCGTGCAGATCAATCCGATGCAGCTGGCAGATCAGATGAAGAAAAACGGCGGCTTCATTCCTGGGATCCGTCCCGGGAAGAACACTTCCACCTATCTGACCCGGGTACTGAATCGGTTGACGCTCAGTGGAGCGTTGTTCCTCGCGGCGGTTTCCATCTTGCCTGTCTTCTTCATCATCGTCGCCGATTTGCCTCAAAGCGTGCAGATCGGAGGCACTTCCCTGCTGATCGTGGTCGGGGTTGCGCTGGAGACGATGAAAACGATCGAAAGTCAGCTGATCAAACGCCACTACAAAGGGTTCATGCATAAGTGACGGTTGCCCCGGAGTTACTTCCGGGGACTATGCATGAACACGCTTTTCCGCACCTGTGGTGGCGGACCGCCTTTCGGCGAGTGATCCGGGAGGGATAATGCACATGAACATCGTACTCATGGGTCTGCCCGGTGCCGGAAAGGGAACTCAGGCTGCACGCATTGTCGAGCAACTGCAAATTCCCCACATTTCCACCGGTGACATGTTCCGGGCAGCGGTGAAGGACCAGACCCCGCTGGGGCTGGAAGCCAAGTCGTACATGGATCAGGGAAAGCTGGTCCCGGACCGGGTCACGATCGGCATCGTCCGTGAACGGCTCGGCAAAGAGGATTGCGCGAAAGGGTTTCTCCTCGACGGTTTTCCGCGCACCGTTCCCCAAGCGGAAGCGCTCGATGAGCTGACGCGTGATGTCGGTCGCGAGCTGGATGCCGTGATCTACATCGAAGTGGAAGAGGAGGAGCTTTTGAAGCGCCTCACCGGAAGACGCATCTGTCGCTCTTGCGGAGCCACCTATCATGTGGTGTTCGCTCCTCCTGCCAAAGACGGGGTTTGCGACAAATGCGGTTCCGAACTGTACCAACGGGATGACGACCGGCCGGAGACGGTTCGCGAACGGCTCAAGGTGAATCTGGAACAGACGGGTTCTCTGTTGGATTACTACGATTCCACCGGAAAACTGCGGCGGGTGAACGGGCAGTTGCCGATCGACCAAGTGACCGAAGCCATCCTCGCCGTCATTCGGGGAGTTTGAAACCATGATCATTCTCAAATCGCCCAAAGAGCTGGAGCGGATGAGAGAAGCAGGGAAAATCGTCTGGCTCACGCACCGGGAACTGGAGAAGGTGATCGCCCCCGGCATCACCACCCGGGAACTGGACCGGATCGCCGACAAAGTGATCCGGAGTTACGGGGCCGTTCCTTCATTCAAAGGATACAACGGATTTCCGGGCAGCATCTGCACCTCGGTCAACGAGGAGCTGGTACACGGCATTCCCGGAGACCGGAAGCTTCAGGAAGGGGACATCATCTCGATCGACATCGGAGCGTGTTACGACGGATATCATGGCGATTCCGCCTGGACGTACGCGGTGGGCGAGATCTCTCCGGAAGCCCGGCGATTGCTCGAGGTGACGGAGCAGGCTCTCTACAGCGGACTGGAGAAAGCCCTTCCCGGCGCCCGACTCGGGGATGTGTCACATGCGATTCAGCAAGTGGCCGAAGCGGCCGGTTTCTCCATCGTTCGTGAGTACGTGGGGCACGGAATCGGGCAGAGTCTCCATGAGAGTCCGAGCGTTCCCAACTACGGATTGCCCGGAAAGGGAATCAGGCTGAAGCCCGGCATGACGCTTGCCGTGGAACCCATGGTGAACCAGGGTGAGCGTCATGTGAAGGTGCTTTCGGACGATTGGACCGTGGTGACCAAGGACGGCTCACTGTGTGCCCACTTTGAACACACCATCGCGATCACCGAAGACGGATATGAAATCCTGACCATCGGTGACGGGAATTGAAAGGTGATGAATGTGGCTGAAACGGAAGGTCGTCCCCGTCCGGGACAGATCGTCCGCATCCTGAGAGGCCGCGATGCCGGCCGGTTCATGATCGTCGTCGGATTCGAGGAGCCCCACTTCGTGCTGCTGGCTGACGGTGACATGCGGAAAATGGATCGTCCCAAGCGGAAAAACCTGAAGCACATCCAGATCACCCACACCGTGAACGAAGAGATCGCTGACGCCATCAATCAGTTCGGTCGTGTGAACAATGCCCGGCTCAGGTACGCCCTGAACCAGTACCTTCTTTCGCACGAGCAGAAAGGAGAGTGAGACGGTGGCCAAAGAAGACGTGATCGAGGTGGAAGGGGTTGTGAAAGAACCCCTGCCGAACGCGATGTTCCGCGTGCAACTCGACAATGGTCATGAAGTTCTCGCTCATGTCTCCGGAAAAATCCGGATGCACTTCATCCGCATTCTTCCGGGCGACAGAGTGACGGTACAGCTTTCCCCGTACGATCTGACTCGTGGACGGATCACTTACCGATACAAATGAATCCGTGCCGCCCTCTGAGGACGGCTTGATACCAACCAACAGGGAGGGTGCCGAAATGAAAGTGAGACCGTCGGTCAAGCCCATTTGCGAGAAATGCAAAGTGATCAAGCGCAAAGGAACCGTCATGGTCATCTGCGAAAATCCGAAACACAAGCAACGCCAAGGCTGAATAACGGGAGGTGCAAACAAACATGGCACGTATTGCTGGTATCGACCTGCCCCGCGACAAACGCGTGGTCATCGCCCTGACCTACATCTACGGAATCGGTCGTTCCTTGTCCGAGAAGATCCTGGCGGAGACCGGTGTGAGCCCGGATACCCGTGTTCGTGACCTCACCGAGGACGAAGTGAACCGCCTGCGTTCTTACATCGACAAGAACCTCACCGTCGAAGGCGATCTGCGTCGTGAGGTGGCTCTCAACATCAAGCGCCTGATCGAGATCGGCTCCTATCGCGGAATCCGCCATCGTCGCGGTCTGCCGGTTCGCGGTCAACGCACCAAAACCAACGCCCGCACGCGCAAAGGTCCGCGTCGCACCGTGGCCAACAAGAAGAAATAATTGTGGATAAGGAGGGAAAATCGTGGCTGCAAAACGTACGACCCAACGTGTGAAACGCCGTGCACGGAAACATGTGGAAGCCGGAGTGGCACATATCCAATCCACCTTCAACAACACGATCGTCACCATCACCGACCCGCGCGGAAACACCATCTCCTGGGCCAGCGCCGGAACCGTCGGTTTCAAAGGTTCCCGCAAGAGCACTCCGTTTGCCGCGCAAATGGCGGCTGAGCAAGCGGCCAAAGCTGCCATGGAAAACGGCATGAGAACCGTCGAAGTGCTGGTGAAAGGTCCGGGTGCCGGACGTGAAGCGGCGATCCGTTCCCTGCAAGCGGCCGGTCTGGAGGTCAGCCTCATCAAAGACGTCACTCCGATCCCGCACAACGGCTGCCGTCCGCCGAAACGTCGCCGTGTCTGATGCTGCCGGAAAGTGGCAGGCCGTGGTTTAAATTTTTACCGGTTGGTGTATACTGGTTGGGTGTACAACGGACAAGACGAAATTGTTTGTCTTTTTCCGCGAGACCGTCTGCACCGGCTGGTGAACGCCCGGAACGCGACGTTCTGAAGGAGGGTTTGTGAGCCGTATGATTGAAATTGAAAAGCCGAGGATCGAAACGGTCGTTATCAGTGAAGACAACCGTTACGGCAAATTTGTGGTTGAGCCTCTGGAACGCGGATACGGCACTACCCTGGGCAACTCGCTGCGCCGTGTCCTGCTCTCTTCTTTGCCGGGCGCGGCCGTCACCTCCATCCAAATCGATGGGGTGTTGCATGAGTTCTCCACGATTCCGGGAGTCGTCGAAGACACCACGGAGATCATCTTGAACATCAAGCAACTGGCTCTCAAGATTCATTCGGATGAAGAAAAAGTTCTGGAGATCGACATCGAAGGCCCCGGAGAAGTGAAGGCGGGAGACATTCGCGCCGACAGCGACGTGGAAGTCCTGAACCCGGATCTCCATATCGCCACCCTGGCCGATGATGCGCATCTCCATATCCGCATGAAAGCGAATCGTGGACGCGGATACGTGTCCGCCGACAAGAACAAACGTGAGGACATGCCGATCGGCGAAATTCCGGTCGATTCCATCTATACCCCGATCGAGCGGGTCAATTACCAGGTGGAAAACACCCGCGTCGGTCAGGTGACCAACTATGACAAACTGACGCTGGAAGTCTGGTCCGACGGCAGTCTGAGACCGGATGAAGCGGTCAGTCTCGGTGCCAAGATCCTGAACGAGCACCTGATGCTGTTCGTCGGGTTGACGGAGCAAGGCAAAAACGCCGAAATCATGGTGGAAAAAGAAGAGGACACCAAAGAGAAAGTCCTCGAAATGACCATCGAGGAACTGGATCTGTCCGTCCGTTCCTACAACTGTCTGAAACGCGCGGGCATCAACACCGTTCAGGAACTGATTCAGAAGACCGAAGAAGACATGATGAAAGTCCGCAACCTGGGACGCAAATCCCTGGAAGAAGTTCAGGAAAAGCTGGCTGAACTGGGACTTTCGCTGCGCAAGGACGACTGACAACCGACAGGGGGAGGGACAACAATGCCGTACTCCAAACTGGGCAGAAAAACGGGTGCGCGGAAAGCCCTGCTCCGCGACCTGGTCACGGATCTGATCATCAATGAACGGATCGAAACGACCGAAACCAAAGCGAAAGAAATTCGCTCCATCGTTGAGAAAATGATCACTCTCGGCAAGCGCGGCGATCTGCATGCTCGTCGTCAGGCAGCCGCTTTTGTGCGTTCCCGCCGTTCCACGACCGTGAAAGACGGGGACAAAGTGAAGCATGAACAAGTGGATGCCGTGAAAAAACTGTTTGATGAGATTGCTCCGCGCTATCAGGAGCGCAACGGCGGTTACACCCGGATTCTGAAACTGGGACCGCGTCGCGGTGACGGTGCCCCGATGGTCTTCATTGAACTGGTGAAGTGACCGCTTCTTCAAGACGAAAGGGTGAGGGCAGGATCTGACCGATCCTGATCGTTTGCCCTTTTTTCTTTTTTGGAGGAGAATGATGGAACCTCTCATTCGGCTGAGCGAAGTCCGGTTCCACCACGATCCGGAGGCGCCCGATGAACATTGGGCGGTGCGGGATGTGTCCCTGGAGATTCGGGCCGGGGAACACGTGGCGATCATCGGTGCGAACGGTTCGGGAAAATCGACACTGGCCAAATTGATGTGCGGTTTGATCCGGCCCGTTCACGGTGAGGTCCGGGTGGCCGGGATGAATTCCCGGGATCCGGACCACCTGTGGGAAATTCGCAGGAGGGTGGGTCTCGTGTTTCAAAACCCGGAAAACCAGATCGTCGGCGCCACGGTGGAAGAAGATCTGGCTTTCGGGCTTGAAAATCTGGGGATCTCCCGCGAAGAAATGGAGCGGCGGATTTTGCGGGTGCTGGATCAAACCGGACTCGCCCCGTACAGACATGAATCCCCGCACCGGCTGTCCGGTGGGTTCAAACAGCGGCTGGCCATTGCCGGCATATGGGTGATGAACCCGGATGCGATCATTCTGGATGAGGCTTCATCCATGCTGGATCCGGCGGCAAGACGGGAACTTTCCGATCTTCTGCGCGATCGGAACAGGGAAGGAGCGGCCATCATCCGGATCACCCACCGGGCGGAGGAAGCCTTTGAAGCCGGGCGCGTGTTGGTGATGGACCGGGGCAGGCTGGTGCTGGACCTGCCCTCCGACGAGTTGTGGCCGCAAGCCGACATCCTGGAGCGATGGGGCTTGGATGTTCCCGTGGAAATTCTCCTTCACCGGCAGCTGATCCGGAAGGGCTGGCCGCTGCCCGATTCCGTGAGCTCCAGAGAGGAACTGGTGAATGCCATATGCAGGTGCTTGTCCGGAATCTGACCGTCATCCATCAAGAAGGAACGCCGCTTCGACGCGTGGCTGTTTCCGATGTGAATCTGTCCGTGAACACCGGAGAGTTTCTGGCCGTCACGGGCGTGGCCGGATCCGGAAAATCGACGCTGGTTCGTACCGTCGGCGGCTTGATCCGTCCGTCCGCCGGTTGGGTTCAGGTGGGAGAGATCCGGGTGGACGCCCGGTCCGGTTCCCTGAAAGAACTGAGGAGGCAGTCCGGAGTGGTTTTCCAGTTTCCGGAACACCAGTTGTTTGCGGATACCGTGCTGAACGAGATCGCGTTCGGGCTTCTCAGGCGGGGGATCGGCAGGGAGGAAGCCAAGGAGCGGGCCCGCCGGGCGATGAAACGGGTGGGGCTTTCCGCCGATCTGGAGGATCGATCTCCCTTTTCACTCAGCGGAGGGCAGATGCGGCGGGTGACCATGGCATCCGTTCTGGCGCTTGAGCCGTCCTTGCTGATCCTGGATGAACCGACGGCCGGACTCGATTTCAGGGGGCGGCGGGAAATGCTCGAACTCGTCGAGCGGTTGTGCCGGGAAGAGGGCCGTTCGGTGTGGATGGTCACCCATGACATGGATGAGGCCGCCCGGCATGCGGACCGGATCGTGGTTCTTTCGGAAGGCCGCCTGATCCGGGATGTCACGCCCGCCGAGCTCTTCGAGGATCCGAAAGCGGCGGTTCGTGCGGGCCTGGAGATGCCCGCCGTCACCCGACTGGTCCGTGATCTGGAAAAGGCGGGGGGATTCCGGCTCCCGCGGGGATTGTTTCGACCGGAATCATTGGCGGAAGCTCTGGACGGGAGGAGGAAGAAAGGCGGATGAACACGTTCGCGTTCGGCGCGTACGTTCCCGGACGGACGGTTGTTCACCGGCTGGATGCCCGCGCCAAGCTCATTTTCACGGCCTGCCTGATGATGTTGATCCTGACGCTGGACCGGGCCGTTTCCCACCTGTTCCTGCTCGCGTTCGTCTTGTTCGCCATCCGGTCATGCGGATTTTCCTGGGGAGCCTGGTTTCGCTCGGCGAGACCCGTATTGCTGTTCATCGCGGGAGCATCCCTGTTCCACCTGTTCGTGACCTCCGGCGGAAAGGTGCTGCTTGCCGCCGGGCCTCTCGAAATCCATGAAGCGGGATTGCGGCAAGGCTTGCTGACGGCGGGACGGTTGTTTTTGTTGACCGCTTCGGCATCCCTGCTCACGGCCACCACTTCACCCGCGGCGCTGACAGACGCGCTGGAAAGGCTCCTGTCACCTCTGTCGCGCCTTGGTTTGCCCATCCATGAACTGGCGATGATGATGTCCATTGCCCTGCGTTTCATTCCCGTTTTGTGGGAAGAAGCGGAACGGATCCGTCTGGCCCAGTCCGCGAGAGGAGCCGATTTTGAATCCGGTTTCGTCTCCGCCGTCCGGGCCTGGGTGACCGTGTTTGTCCCGCTTTTGGTCTCCACGCTTCGCCGGGCGGATGAATTGTCCTTGGCCATGGAAGCGAGGGGATACCGCGGAGGGACCGGTCGCACCAGGTGGCGCCGACCCAGGTGGTCTGCCCAAGACAACCTCCTCTTTCTGCTGTTTGCGGGACTCTGGGTACTTGCATGGATGCTGGAGCGGATGAACGGGTGAGCAAGACGGCTGATGCGGAGGCGGTGAACCAAGATGAAGAACATCAAATTGGTCATCGGTTATGACGGAACCGACTTTTCCGGCTTCCAGCGGCAACCCGGGCAGCGAACGGTGCAGGGAACGCTGGAAGAGGCGCTGTCAAGACTCACCGGAGAACCGGTGGAGCTGCACGGTTCCGGACGAACCGATGCCGGCGTCCACGCCATCGGACAGGTGTGCAATTTCCTGACAAGCAGGCCCATCCCGGCGCACAAATACCGTGAAATCCTGATGAGGATGCTCCCGCGGGACATCGTCGTCCGTTCGTCGGAGGAAGTGCCTGCGGATTTTCATGCGCGCAAAAGTGCCCACTGGAAAACATACCGGTACCGGATCGACACCAGGCCCGTTCCGGACTTGTTCCTGAGGCGGTTTCGCACCCATCTTCCCTGGCCGGTCGACATTGCCGCCATGGAAAGGGCCGCGGCTCATCTGACGGGCACGCATGACTTCACGTCCTTTTGCTCCCCGAAAACGCAGGTGGAGGACAAGGTTCGGACCATTTATCGCTTTGACGTTCGGGAGGAAGCGGGCGGCATCTTCATGGAGGTGACCGGAACCGGCTTCCTTTACAACATGGTCCGGATTTTGGCGGGAACCGTGTATGAAGCCGGAAGGGGCCGACTTGATCCCGATCGCATTCCGACCATTCTGGCCGCCAGGGACCGGACGGCGGCAGGTCCGACGTTTCCTCCGGAAGGACTCTGTCTCGTGAAGGTGGGCTATTCTCCCTGGGAAGAATCCTGCGGGACCGACGGGAAAAAATCGGCGCAAAGCCTTGAACTTCCTTGACAGCCAAGTGTTTTTCCGGTATGATAACCGATGGTATTTTCCACAGCCCCGGTGGAAAATCTTTTGTTCGGCGCAAAACACATCCACTCTTTGAATGCAAATCGCTTCAATCGTTTGAAAGGACAATCGGGACTCCCGTTTGTGCAATAGAGGAGGGAATCTGGATGCGTACCACCTATATGGCCAAGCCCATGGAAGTGGAACGGAAATGGTATGTGGTCGACGCCAAAGGCAAGACGCTGGGTCGTCTGGCTTCCGAAGTGGCGAAAATCCTGCGCGGCAAGCACAAGCCCCAGTACACCCCGCACGTGGACACCGGTGACTTCGTGATCGTCATCAATGCCGCTCAAGTGGAACTGACCGGCAAAAAGTGGAGCAAGAAAATGTACTATCGCCATTCCGGATATCCGGGTGGTCTGAAAGTGACCCCGGCCGCCGAAATGCGCGCAAAACATCCGGAACGCCTGATCGAACTCGCCGTGAAAGGCATGCTGCCGAAGAACACCCTCGGCCGCCAGCAATTCAAAAAACTCAAAGTCTACGCAGGTTCCGAGCATCCGCATGAGGCTCAAAAGCCGGAAGTCCTGGAACTGCGCGGTTAATAAAAGGAGGTTACCGATTTGGCACAAGTTCAGTTTTACGGAACCGGTCGCCGCAAAGAATCGGTCGCTCGAGTTCGACTCGTTGCCGGTGAAGGCCGCATCGTGATCAACGGCCGCGACATCGATCACTATTTTGGTCTGGAAACGCTGAAAGCCATCGTTCGTCAACCGCTCGTGCTCACCGACACGCTCGGCCGTTACGATGTTCTGGTCAACGTACACGGCGGCGGCGTGAGCGGTCAGGCAGGCGCCATCCGTCACGGTGTGGCCCGTGCTCTGCTGAAAGTGGATCCGGAATTCCGTCCCGTGCTGAAAAAAGCCGGATTCCTGACCCGCGACCCGCGGATGACCGAACGGAAAAAATACGGTCTCAAAAAAGCTCGCCGCGCTCCGCAATTCTCCAAGCGCTGACGGCGATTTCCCGAAACCCCGGACGTTCTCACGCCCGGGGTTTTTGTTTTGCCCGTTTTCCTTCCCTGCCTTTCGTCAAGAATGGAAATGACAAGGGACCGTGGGGGCCCGCGCAGGTCTTGGAAGGCAGGAAAGGTGGGAAGGTCATGGGCTCGGTGATCCACATGAGCGAACTCAGAGCGGCACGGGAAGAACAGTTGAGATTGACCGCTCTCCGGTTGTTTCCCTGGGATGAAATGGACCGCGTCTGTCGTCGGCGATTGTCCCCCTTTTATGGGGGCTTGTCCGAACAGAAGCGCGTGATCCTGCTGGAAATGACGTACCGACTCGCTTATGAAGCGTTTTTGTCCGGGATGAGGAACTCCCTCAAAACCAAAAAGCGGATCCGGCCATCCGAAGAGCAAATTTCCGTGGAAGTTCGCCGGCTGGTTCGTGAGGTGAAGGGGGAGTTCGGGGGCGGAGCGCGATGGATCGGTGAGGGCGGAACGCTTGAGTTTTTGCTCATGACCGTGGCCGAAGAATGGTTCGGAAAAGGGACTCAGGTCAAGGTGCCCCGCTCATAAACCACTGCCTTGTCCCATATACATGAGGGAGAGAACTGCGATGGGAGCGAGGAGTGGCGATGAAGATCCGATGGTTTCAACAGTCCGGTTGGAAAAAGATGCTTCTCTTGTTGGGCGCGGGATTCTTGATCGGTCTGGCCGCCTTGCCGTCCGTATGGCCAAAACCGTCTCAAACGACTTGGTTCATGCCGCTGTCCGGTCGCGTGATCGTGGTTGACGCCGGACACGGAGGACCGGACGGGGGAGCCGTCAGTCGAACCGGCCTCGTGGAGAAAACGGTCACCCTGAACATTGCGATGTATCTGAGGGATTATCTGCAGGAGGCCGGCGCGCTCGTCATCATGACCCGCGAATCCGACACCGATTTGGCGCCTCCCGATGCCCGCGGACTCCGCTCCCGCAAGGCCGAAGACCTGATGAGAAGAATCCGGCTCATCAAGGAAAAACAGGCGGACGCGTTGATCAGCATTCATCTGAACTCGATTCCCTCGCCGAAGTGGTCCGGCGCCCAGACCTTTTACAATCCCGTCCGTGAGGAAAACATGAAACTGGCCTCTTTCATCCAGGCCGAACTGATCCGCAATCTTCAGAACACGAACCGGTTGCCCAAGCAAAAAGGCGACATATATCTGTTGAAGCAGTCTCCGGTGCCGACCGCGCTGGTGGAAGTGGGCTTTCTGTCCAACCCGAAGGAATCGGAGCTGCTGGGTCAGCCCGATTACCAGAAGAAACTGGCGGCTTCCATCTATGCGGGCATCCTCCGCTACTATGCGGGAAATGAGCCTCCGCCGCTCCAACAACCCTGATGTGATATAATGATACGGGATGTTCAATACAGATGGCGGATTTGAGGTGTTTCACTCCATGCTGACGAATGAGAAAATTTTGGATGCACTCCGTGAGGTGAAGGATCCCGAGCTGAACAGAAGCCTCGTCGAACTGAACATGATCCGGAACATTCAGATCGACGGCAAACGGGTCTCGCTGGATGTCATCCTCACCATTTCCGGATGCCCGCTCAAAGCCAAAATCGGGGAAGACGTGGAAAAAGCCGTGAAAGATCTCGGTGCGGAGCAAGTGGAGATCCGCTTCGGTTCCATGACCGATGAGGAAAGGGCGGCGCTCGCCGAGAAATTGCGACGGGGGCAAAAAGCCGCACCGGGCGCAGGTCCCGGTCCGATTTCCCCGCTGTTGTCGGAGGGTTCGCGGACCGAATTCATCGCGATCGCCAGCGGCAAAGGGGGCGTGGGCAAATCCACCGTCACGGTCAATCTGGCCGTTGCCCTGGCACGCGAGGGAAAAAAAGTGGGCATCATCGACGCGGACATTTACGGATTCAGCGTGCCCGACATGATGGGGATTGAACAGCGTCCGGTGGTGATCGACGAGATGATCCTGCCGGTGGAACGGTTCGGAGTCAAGGTGATGTCGATGGGTTTCTTCGTCCAGGACAATTCGCCGGTCGTCTGGCGCGGTCCGATGCTGGGAAAAATGCTTCGCAACTTTTTGAGCCAGGTGCATTGGGATGAGCCGGATTACATTCTGCTCGACCTGCCGCCGGGAACGGGAGACGTTGCCCTGGATGTGCATCAGCTCATTCCGAAGAGCAAGGAAATCCTGGTGACCACGCCGCATGCCACCGCTTCGTTTGTGGCGGCGCGTGCCGGAGCCATGGCGATCAAGACCAAGCACGAGATCCTGGGCGTTGTGGAAAACATGGCTTGGTACACCAACAAGCATGGAGAGCGTGAATATGTCTTCGGTCGCGGCGGCGGAGAAAAACTGGCTTCGGAACTGCGAACGGAACTCCTCGCACAGATTCCGCTCGGTGCACCGCCGGAATCCGCGGAAGCCCCCGCCGTTTGGCCGGAGGATCACCCGACCGGGCAGATCTACGCCCGACTGGCGCAAACGGTCATTCGAAAAGTTCCCGTCACATCGAATGGATGAACGCATGAAACTTCCCGTCTTCGGATGGGAAGTTTTCTTGTTTGTCCACTTCAAGGCTCACCACCCCGTCGCCTTGTTTGGACTGCCCCGATGATGCGTGTGTGGGCACGGCACTCCCGCCGGCGTTTCCGTTCCCGTCCGGATTGTTCCACAAGGATCCGCCGGCGAATTCACGAAAGAGTCAAACAAAGGGGTGGAAAGAAGGATTTATAATTATCAAAAATAAAAAATTACAGAAGGAAACCTTTCCTCAAATGCCAACACAAAGGGAGAGATTTCATTGGCCACATTTTCGTTGAAATGGCTGTCCGGTGCGACAGCGGCTGTTCTTTCCGCGATGTTGCTGTTGCCGCAGTGGGGGCAGGCGGCACCGGAAAAAATCAAGCTGGATGATGAGCGGATGGCCGCGAGCAAACAACAGGCGCTCCATCGGATGAAGGAGTCGGAAAAGCACCGGAAGAAGCTGGGGCTCGCCCCCGGGGGTGAAAAACGGATGCCCCGCTCCGGCAACGTGAATGGAACGAATCCCGACGGCACCGCGGTGTCCAAGCTGACGTATTCCGGCAAAACCAGCCGATATACCGTTCACCACTATCAATTCAACACCACCTCCCCGGGCGTGGTGAAAATCCGTGCCAATCATTCATCACCGGTTGTCGATTATTTGCTGATCGACGGGACCTCGTTGGTGGGAGACAACTGGAAAATATACAGGGACGGTGATCTCCTCCCCGCCGGCTTTTACATGTTCGAGATCGTGTCGTACAGCGATGTTCCCGTTGATTACTCCTTCGAGATCGAAGGCGTTCCGTTTGACGGCACTCCCGACCAAACCGTGCCCGATCTGAAAATCGAAAGTCCCTCGGTCCGGGAAGGAGAGATGCCGCTCAATCAGTCGGGCATCCGGGTGAAGGGAACCCATGACGCAGATGAAGCCGGGGTATACATCAACGGGAACGGGCCGACCCCGCTGGAACCCGTTTTTGACAAGACCATTCCCGTCCAATACGGGTGGGTCACGCTGCATGTGGCGGCGTTCGAGCAGTCCGGAAACTATGTGATTGAAAGTTATCGTCTGGCAATGCCCGGAGTGAAGCGCATTGACGGAGCCGACCGATATGAAGTGTCCGCCAACATCAGCCGGAACATGTATCCGGACGAGTTTGGCGGAACGGTGGTGATCGCGCGCGGTGACCTCTACACCGACGCCCTTTCCGGGGGAGCATTGGCCGGGCTGGAGTGGGCGCCGATCCTGCTCACCAATCCCAATTCCCCGACGCTGCCCACTCCGGTCTTGGCTGAAATTGACCGGATTCATCCCCAGAAGGCCATCCTTCTCGGCGGACCCGCTTCCGTTCCGGAAACCGTCCGCACGCAGTTGGAAAGCAGAGGCATGGACGTGGAACGGATCGGCGGAGCCAACCGTTTTGAAGTTTCAGCCGGCATCGCGTCCAAAGTGATGAAGTTCTTCGATGATTATTTCCCCGAGTATCGTCCGGATACGGCCATCGTGGCCAGCGGACTGGTGTTCCCGGATGCTCTGTCCGTCTCGGGAGTGTCGGGACTGTTCGGCCTGCCGATTCTGCAGGTGACCAAGGATACCGTTCCCAAAGAAATTGATGCATGGATCAAAAATCGTCCGGACATCCGGTACTTCATCATCGTCGGGGGACCGGGAACCGTCAGCGAGCAGGTGGAAGCCAAATTGGCAAGCGTGGCTGTTTCCCGCGGCGGGATGGTGGACCGCATTTCCGGAGCCAACCGGTATGAAGTCTCCGTCAACGCAGCCCGCTACTTCGGACCGTGGATGGATCCTTCCACCCATGTGATCGCCAAGGGAACCGATTTCCCGGATGCCTTGTCCGGAGGTCCGCTGGCGCGCAACTTCTTTGCCCTCATGCTGCTCACTTCGCCCAACCGCTTGGAACCGCAGGTGGCGGAGTACCTGAACCGTGTCGAGTCGGAATTCGGCGTCAGGAAAATGGGCATGTTTATTCTGGGTGGAACGGGTTCGATTTCCACTCAGGTGGAACAACAGTTGACAGATATGCTGAAGTGACGTCAAAGATCGGAATCCTTATCCCGATGAACGCCGGGGCTGCTTCCGCCAAGTTTGCTTGACAACAGGCACAAAGCCGGGAGCATGCCCCGGCTTTGTGCATGGCACCATGCTTTGGAAATCGTGTGTCGAAGTCGGGATTTTAACGGGACAAAAACCGCCCCGATCCTTCGAATGGTAATAACAGGGAGGGTTGGTAAATCCGGAAGAAATCCGCGGAGGAGAGAATTGGATGAAACCGATGATGAAATGGGGCAAAGTCGCCCTTGCGGCCGTGATGGCATCCGCTTTGCTGGTTGCTCCCCGTCCCGCGTCTCATGCGGAAAGCAAGATCTCTTTGAAAGGGGAACGGGTGAATGCACGGAAGATGCAAGTCATTCGCCAACTGGAATCGTTGAAGGAACCGCTGAAGGAACAACGGAAGGCAAAAAACCACACCGCCAAGTCCGTCACCGTCAACGCTGTCAATGAAGTGACATTTGCCAACGACTTCATCACCTATTACGATTTGCACGTGTATGCTTTTGAGACCGCAAGCGCCGGAACGCTGCACGTGAGCCGCGGTGCCTGGAACGTCGATTGGATTGTCGAGGACCAGGATGGCAACGTGTACGGGGAAGGGGATCCTTTGCCGCCCGGCTTCTACCATTTCGTGGTCTACTCTTCAAGCCGGGAGGGAACCTCCTATTCCTTCACGCTCAGCGGCATTCCGATGGCGTCCGTGGACCATACGGTGCCCAAACTGACCATGACCAACCCCTCCGAGCATGTACGGAGTTTGCCCAAAGGAACCACTTCCATGGCCATGGCCGGAAGCCATGACGGAGATCAAACGATCATCTTCCACGAGCAAGGAAGGTTGGAAACGAATCCCTCGTTCTCCGTCGATGTCCCGGTGATGATGGGTTATAACAGCATTGATGTGGCGGCATTGGAACATACCGGCAATTTCGTGGTCAACAGCTATTTCATTCACGTTCCGGGCGTAAAACGGATTGCAGGTGCCGATCGGTATGAAGTGGCGGCCAATATCAGCAAAGAAATGTTCCATGACGATTCCGGATTTCCGGTGGTGATCGCCCGCGGTGACATTTTCCCGGATGCGTTGTCCGGTGGACCGTTGGCGTTCCTGGAAGATGCCCCCATCCTGCTGTCCGACTACAAAACCCAATCGCTTCCGACCGCCATCCAACATGAAATTCGCCGTTTGAATCCTTCCAGGGCGATCATTCTGGGGGGAACGGGATCGGTGGGTCCCCAGGTGGAAGCACAGCTGAAAAACCTGGGCATCCCCCGCATTGAGCGGATTGACGGCCCCAATCGTTTCGCGGTCTCGGCCAAAATCGCCGATCGCATGATCAGGACCATGGATGATCAATACGGCGTGGTGACTGACACGGTCATCGTAGCCAGCGGTTTGGTGTTCCCGGATGCTCTGTCCGCGTCCTCGCCGGCCGCCGTTTACGGCCTGCCGATTCTGCAGGTGAACAAGGATGTGGTCCCGTCCGAGATCAAGACATTCATCCAAACCCATCCGAACCTCAAAAACTTCTTCATTGTGGGTGGCCCCGGCACCGTGAGCGAGACCGTGAAAGCCGAGCTTGAAAAAACGGCGAAGTCCCGCGGAGGTCAGGTGGAACGCATCGGGGGTGCCAACCGGTATGAGGTGGGAGTCAACATCGCCGAGCGCTTCCCCATGAATCAGGCCTTGCATGTCTTCGCCAAGGGAACGGACTTTCCGGATGCGCTTGCGGGCGGACCGTTGGCAGCGCGCATGATCGCCCCCATGCTGCTGACCCCGACGGATTCGCTGGCACCGGTTGTGTCGGATTATCTCAACCGAATCTTTTCCAAGGATCTCTATTACATTCTCGGCGGCATCGGTTCCGTATCCGCCCGAGTGGAAAATCAACTGGATTCGACTTTGAAATAAAGAAACAAGCAGGCATCGGCCCGTTCCGGTGCCTGCTTTTTCACGGAAAATCATTGGGTTGGATCATTTTCAGGCGCCGCCTTCGCCTTCAACGGTGCTTCCGCTTTCCGACTGCGGTTGATTGTCGTGTCCTTGTTTTGGCTGGGCCAGATGTCCTTTCAGCAGTTGAGCCAGTTTTTGTTGGATGCTCGGTACTTTCATCAATTCTTCCATGATCTTCATGGTTTCCTGACGGAACTGCTGGCTTTTCATCAGTTGCAGCATGTGCTGGGTGAATTGCGGGTCTTTCAAAAGATCCATCATCATTTTCTGGTATTCGGGATCCTTCATCATCGCTTTCATCAGTTGCTTCAGCTTTTCCTCGGAGGCTTTGGCCAGGCCGGCGGCCACCTCGGGCTTTTGCAAGATCTTGTCCCATTCTTTTTTCGTTTTCTCATCCGTGAAGGATTTGGCAAGCGCCTTTTCCATCTCCTGACTGTTCAGGGCGATTTGCTGTTTGAAGGATGGATCGGACATGAGATCCTGAAGCACTTTTTTGCCTTCCTGGGTGTGAAGCACGTCCAAGGTGATTTCCTTGATTTTTTGATAATCGGGTTCCTGCTGCTGGGATTGTTGACCCGACCCGCAGGAGACCAACGTGAACAGGAAGACGGGAAGGATCAATGCCGCCGTCAAAATTTGCCGGATGCTTCCGGCCGCTCCGTGTGGCCGATGACCGAAAGGCACCCGGACGTTTTGCCGCAAGTGGTTGATGATACGATGGATCCATGAATTGTACGAGCGCATGAAATCGCTTCCTCCAATCACGGGTGCGTTTGATTACGCTTAATATAAGGTTTCCGGACGGGTTTTATGCTTTGCCGGAAAGATTGCCATTTGGTACAATCTTGGAGAATGATTTTCACAGGAGAGACAGCCATGACATTGAAAAATTTGTTTCATTGGTTTTGGTCCACGCTTGCGCTGGGAAGCGTCTCCGCGCTCGTTCTCGCTTTTCTGATCGAAGCGGTGACGGGTGGAAACGTGTTCGGGGAGATCGGCCAATTGCTCCTGTTGGCCCTGACTTTGTCCGCGGCCGCGGAACTCGGCTTTTTTTCCTATCTTGTTTTCAACTGGCTCAGCCGCGGCCTGATCCGGAACAAGGGAGTGTACGACGCGATCCTGTTCTTTCTGACCGCACTGGTGATCGGGAATCTCGTGTATCTGAACGCGGTCAAATTCAGCGGAACCGATTTCTGGATTCATTTGTCCATTCCGGCGGTGGTCCTGATCGCCGCTTTGATCACGGCTTGGGCAAAAACCCGCATGACCAACGGCAGCGCCTGGTGGCCCACGTTCTTTTTCATGACGGCGGCCACCATTTTGGAGTGCATTCCGTCCATCAATGCAAAGGCCGGTGAGGTTCCGGTTCCCATTCTGCTGCATACCGTGTTGGTCGTCTTGATTTGCAATGCCTGGCAGATCTTGCGCCTGCACCGTTGGGTGTCGCCGAAAAAAGAAAAAACGCGCGGTTGAGCGCGTCGGGGAAGACGGCGGCCATCCCCGGAGCCTGCGATGCCCCGTGAAGGCCGCAGGCAGGGGCTTCCGCTGCTTGCAACGGTCCGTCATTCGACCGCTTTGCTTTTGACTTCCGTGCCGGAAATCAGTTCGGAAACGGTCACGAATTCATAGCCCTTTGCCCGGAGACCGTCGATGATTTCAGGCAATGCTTCATGGGTTTGTCTGCACGAATCGCTGGCGTGCATCAGGATGATGTCTCCGGGATGGGCTTTGTCAAGCACCCGTTTGACGATGCGGTCTTTCCCGGGATTCGTCCAATCCAGCGAATCCGTGTCCCATTGAATGGTTTTGTAGCCCAGCTGATCCGCGATTTTCAGGACGCGTTTGTCAAAGTCGCCGTTGGGGAACCGGATCAGGGTGGGCTTCTTGCCGGTCAGCTCTTTCAGGATCTGATCCGCTTTCAGGATTTGCGTGCGGATCTGCTCTTCGTTGTAGGAACTGTAATTGTCATGGCGATGTCCGTGGCTGCCGATTTCAAAGCCCATGTCCTGAATGCGCTTGACCAGATCGGGATGGCTCTCCGCCCACGGGGAAGAGAGGAAAAAGGTGGCTTTTTTCAGCCCCTTCTGTTCGAGCACGTCCAGAATCGGACCCGTTCTTTCTTCCCCCCAACTGATGTCGAACGTGAGGGCCACCTGCTTTTTGTCCGTCTGGACGCTGTAAATGGCGGACGGCCCCGAGTCGACCGGCAGGAACACCTGCATGTTTTCGCTTTCCGCGTACACCACGCCGGCCGCGAAAAGAAGCGCAAGGGCAAGAGTCACTCCCTGCTTCAGACGTTTGGCCGAAATGACCCAAAAATAGTTCATGGATGAACCCTCCTGTCCAATCGCATCCTAATTTGAGTCTATGCGGGAGGACGAGGGTTATGATTGTTTGTCCCGCCCACGGGCGCGAGGAGGAACGGTATCGTGAAGGCATGGATCACCGCCGTGAAGGAAGAACTGAGATACATTCCCCTGGCCGCCATGGTGCTCTTGGTCAGTGCCGTGACGGCCGGATTCAAAGCCGACGGGCTGATGATGACGTTGAGTCAGTCCGGGTTCTTGGATGCTCTCGAGCAATTGGCCGAAGCATTTGAGCAAAATCCGACTTTTCTGCAAGTGTTTTTCGTGATTTTCATCAACAATGTGTTGGCCACCCTCCAAATCATCGCCTCGGGTTTGTTTCTCGGAGTCGGGCCGTTTGCCGCCATGCTGGTCCACGGCATTCTGATCGGGGTCCTCACGATGGAGGCAGCCGAGAAAACGGGCACGCATCCGTTGATGCTGGTGGTGACCCACCTTCTCCCGCATGGCATCTTTGAGATTCCGGCCTTGCTGATCGCCGCCGCTTTCGGCTTTCGGATCAGTGCGGCTCTTTTCCGCCGGTTTTTGGCGGTGTTCTCCCCCGAACGGATGGAGGCGAGCCGTGAAGAATGGCTGGGAATCCGCCGGCGGTTGCCTCATCTGTTGAAGCTCATGTTTCTGCTTCTCCTGGTGGCCGCTCTCATCGAATCCGCATTGATTGTCATCAATATCTCCCATCTTCTTTGATGATCACAAGGAGGAACCGGACCATGAACGTGGAAATTCGCTGGCAGGGAAACATGCACTTCGAAAGTTTGACGCCGTCCGGGCACCGGTTCCCGTTGGACGCCGCTCCGGAAGCGGGCGGTGAAAACAAAGGACCGCGGCCGACGGAAGTGCTGCTTTCCGCGGTGGGAACCTGTTCGGCGATCGACATCGTGGAGATTCTGAAGAAGATGCGTCTTCAGGTGGAATCATTCAGCATGGAGATTCAGGGGGAACGGGCCGAAGAACATCCCCGTCGCTTCACCCGCGTTCACATGCATTACCGGTTGAACGGCGATTTGCCCGAGAACAAGGTTCGTCGGGCGGTGAATCTTTCACTCGAAAAGTATTGTTCCGTTTCTCATTCCCTCAATGCGGAAATCACCGCCAGTTTTGAAATCAACGGCCATCGATATCCCCTTTGAAATCCTTGCAGGGAGCCGTGTGAACGGCTCCTTTTTGATTCCGGAACAGGAAACGAAAAAAAGTGTTGACATGAATACAGCCCTGTGATAGGATATCAATTGTCGCCGCGAGAGAGCGGAGACGATGAAAACGAAAGTGTTCCTTGAAAACTGAAGAGTGAACTTGCGAACCTGTCGGTTCACTTTGAGTCGACGGATCGGAAGATCCGGATACACTCTTTGATGGAGAGTTTGATCCTGGCTCAGGATGAACGCTGGCGGCGTGCCTAATACATGCAAGTCGAGCGGTCCTTCCTTCGGGAAGGACAGCGGCGAACGGGTGAGTAACACGTGGGCAACCTGCCCGCAAGACCGGGATAACTTCGGGAAACCGGAGCTAATACCGGATACGCTCATCCGCCGCATGGCGGATGAGGGAAAGGCGGCTTCGGCTGTCACTTGCGGATGGGCCCGCGGCGCATTAGCTTGTTGGTGAGGTAACGGCTCACCAAGGCGACGATGCGTAGCCGACCTGAGAGGGTGATCGGCCACACTGGGACTGAGACACGGCCCAGACTCCTACGGGAGGCAGCAGTAGGGAATTTTCCGCAATGGGCGAAAGCCTGACGGAGCAACGCCGCGTGAGTGAGGACGGCCTTCGGGTTGTAAAACTCTGTTCTTGGGGAAGAAACTCCGGGAGGCGAACAACTTCCCGGCATGACGGTACCCAAGGAGAAAGCCCCGGCTAACTACGTGCCAGCAGCCGCGGTAATACGTAGGGGGCGAGCGTTATCCGGAATTACTGGGCGTAAAGCGCGCGCAGGCGGCCGGTTAAGTCGGGTGTGAAAGGCTGCGGCTCAACCGCAGAGCGGCACCCGAAACTGGCGGGCTTGAGTGCAGGAGAGGGAAGCGGAATTCCCGGTGTAGCGGTGGAATGCGTAGAGATCGGGAGGAACACCAGTGGCGAAGGCGGCTTCCTGGCCTGTAACTGACGCTGAGGCGCGAAAGCGTGGGGAGCAAACAGGATTAGATACCCTGGTAGTCCACGCCGTAAACGATGAGTGCTAGGTGTTGGGGGACTTGCGCCCTCAGTGCCGAAGGTAACCCATTAAGCACTCCGCCTGGGGAGTACGGCCGCAAGGCTGAAACTCAAAGGAATTGACGGGGGCCCGCACAAGCGGTGGAGCATGTGGTTTAATTCGAAGCAACGCGAAGAACCTTACCAGGGCTTGACATCCCGCTGACCGGTGCAGAGATGCACCTTTCCTTCGGGACAGCGGTGACAGGTGGTGCATGGTTGTCGTCAGCTCGTGTCGTGAGATGTTGGGTTCAGTCCCGCAACGAGCGCAACCCTTGCTCTCAGTTGCCAGCACTTCGGGTGGGCACTCTGGGGGGACAGCCGGTGAAAGCCGGAGGAAGGTGGGGATGACGTCAAATCATCATGCCCCTTATGTCCTGGGCTACACACGTGCTACAATGGCCGGTACAAAGGGCTGCGAACCCGCGAGGGGGAGCCAATCCCAAAAAACCGGTCTCAGTTCGGATCGCAGGCTGCAACTCGCCTGCGTGAAGCCGGAATCGCTAGTAATCGCGGATCAGCATGCCGCGGTGAATACGTTCCCGGGCCTTGTACACACCGCCCGTCACACCACGAGAGTTTGCAACACCCGAAGTCGGTGAGGCAACCCGCAAGGGAGCCAGCCGCCGAAGGTGGGGCAGATGATTGGGGTGAAGTCGTAACAAGGTATCCCTACCGGAAGGTGGGGATGGATCACCTCCTTTCTAAGGAGCTCGAAAGAGCAAACACGATCGATCTCCGACAGGTCGCAAGATCTCACTCTTTGGTTTTCAGGGAACACGGACCTCACCGAAGAACGGTGAGGTTTTTTGTTTTTTGGCCGGGATTTTCGCGTTCTCTTGCCGGTCGCGCCTGGAAAGAGGAGGACCGAAGTTTTCTATTTATATGGCTCCTCATATGGCTCCTTTTTGCGGAAGGCGGGATCCGTCGGAAACGATTCGTTCAAATGATGGCGGAGTGCGCCGTTTCTTGCGGGGAAAAACGGCAGGACGGCCGGTGGTGTTTCGCTTGGCAGGCCGGAGGATGGATGGGAAATTTTTTTTGAAAAAAGTGATTGCAATTTTTCTCTCGACATGCTATATTGAAATACGTCGCCGCAAGAAACGGTGACACAAAAGATCCACGCACCTTGAAAATGAGATATGGATTGTAAAGCCAAGTCGCGATAACACCGGAAGAGAACCGAGCAGCTTGAAGGTGAAGCTGGTAAGGGCGCACGGTGGATGCCTTGGCGCCAGGAGCCGATGAAGGACGGGGCGAACTCCGATAAGCCTCGGGGAGCCGTAAGCAGGCTTTGATCCGGGGATTTCCGAATGGGGCAACCCACCGGCTGGAAGAGCCGGTACCACCACCTGAATCCATAGGGTGGCTGGGGGCATACCAGGGGAACTGAAACATCTTAGTACCCTGAGGAAGAGAAAGCAACCGCGATTCCCTGAGTAGCGGCGAGCGAAACGGGAACAGCCCAAACCGTTTGCCTTCGGCAAACGGGGTTGTAGGACGTCTCACATGGAAGTCACAAAGGTTTGGGATAGGCGAACTGGTCCTGGAAAGGCCGGCCAGAGCAGGTAACAGCCCTGTAGCCGAAATCCGAAACCCTTCCGAGGCGATCCTGAGTACCGCGGGACACGTGGAACCCCGTGGGAAGCAGGGAGGACCACCTCCCAAGGCTAAATACTCCCTGGCGACCGATAGCGAACCAGTACCGTGAGGGAAAGGTGAAAAGCACCCCGGGAGGGGAGTGAAAGAGAACCTGAAACCGTGTGCCTACAATCAGTCGGAGCTCCCTTGAGGAGTGACGGCGTGCCTTTTGTAGAATGAACCGGCGAGTGACGGTCACGTGCAAGGTTAAGGTGAGGAGCCGGAGCCGCAGCGAAAGCGAGTCTGAACAGGGCGTTTGAGTACGTGGCTGTCGACCCGAAACCGGGTGATCTACCCATGTCCAGGATGAAGTTCCGGTAACACGGAATGGAGGTCCGAACCTGTTGGTGTTGAAAAACCATAGGATGAGGTGTGGGTAGGGGTGAAATGCCAATCGAACCCGGAGATAGCTGGTTCTCCCCGAAATAGCTTTAGGGCTAGCCTCGAAGAGGAGTCGCGGAGGTAGAGCACTGATTGGGCTAGGGGCCCTCCCCGGGTTACCGAACTCAGTCAAACTCCGAATGCCGCAGACTTTGGTCTTCGGGAGTCAGACCGCGAGTGCCAAGATCCGTGGTCAAAAGGGAAACAGCCCAGACCGCCGGCTAAGGTCCCCAAGTGACCGTTCAGTGGTAAAGGATGTGGAGTTGCCGAGACAACCAGGATGTTGGCTTAGAAGCAGCCACCATTCAAAGAGTGCGTAATAGCTCACTGGTCAAGTGACTCTGCGCCGAAAATGTAACGGGGCTAAACGGTCCACCGAAGCCGCGGATCGTGCCTTCGGCACGATGGTAGGGGAGCGTTCCAGGCAGCGGCGAAGCCGGTCCGGAAGGATCGGTGGAGCGCCTGGAAGTGAGAATGCCGGTGTGAGTAACGAAAAGAGGGGTGAGAATCCCCTCCGCCGAAAGCCTAAGGGTTCCTGGGGAAGGTTCGTCCGCCCAGGGTCAGTCGGGACCTAAGTCGAGGCCGAAAGGCGTAGACGATGGACAACAGGTTGATATTCCTGTACCACCTGCAGCCGTTTGTACGATGGGGGGACGCAGGAGGATAGGGGATCGCGCGATCGGAAGTGCGCGTTCAAGCGGTTAGGCCGGAGAGCAGGCAAATCCGTTCTCCATCCAGGCGGAGCCGTGATGACGAGGGAAACTTCAAGTACCGAAGTCCTTGATTCCACACTGCCAAGAAAAGCCTCTAGGAGGATGCAGGTGCCCGTACCGCAAACCGACACAGGTAGGCGAGGAGAGAATCCTAAGGCGCTCGGGAAAACTCTCGCTAAGGAACTCGGCAAATTGACCCCGTAACTTCGGGAGAAGGGGTGCCCCGGTAGGGTTCACAGCCCGAGGGGGCCGCAGTGAAAAGGCCCAGGCGACTGTTTAGCAAAAACACAGGTCTCTGCGAAGCCGCAAGGCGATGTATAGGGGCTGACGCCTGCCCGGTGCTGGAAGGTTAAGGGGAAGGGTTAGCTTCGGCGAAGCTCTGAACCGAAGCCCCAGTAAACGGCGGCCGTAACTATAACGGTCCTAAGGTAGCGAAATTCCTTGTCGGGTAAGTTCCGACCCGCACGAAAGGCGTAACGATCTGGGCGCTGTCTCGGCGAGAGACCCGGTGAAATCGTACTGCCTGTGAAGATGCAGGCTACCCGCGACTAGACGGAAAGACCCCGTGGAGCTTTACTGCAACCTGATATTGAATTCGGGTACAGCTTGTACAGGATAGGTGGGAGACTGAGAAGCCGGAGCGCCAGCTTCGGTGGAGTCGTCGGTGGGATACCACTCTGGCTGTGCCGGGGTTCTAACTCGCTGCCGTCATCCGGCAGGAGGACCGTGTCAGGCGGGCAGTTTGACTGGGGCGGTCGCCTCCCAAAAGGTAACGGAGGCGTTCAAAGGTTCCCTCAGCGCGGTCGGAAATCGCGCGTCAGAGTGCAAAGGCAGAAGGGAGCTTGACTGCGAGACCCACAAGTCGAGCAGGGACGAAAGTCGGACTTAGTGATCCGGTGGTTCCGTGTGGAAGGGCCATCGCTCAACGGATAAAAGCTACCCCGGGGATAACAGGCTGATCTCCCCCAAGAGTCCACATCGACGGGGAGGTTTGGCACCTCGATGTCGGCTCATCGCATCCTGGGGCTGTAGTCGGTCCCAAGGGTTGGGCTGTTCGCCCATTAAAGCGGTACGTGAGCTGGGTTCAGAACGTCGTGAGACAGTTCGGTCCCTATCTGTCGCGGGCGCAGGAAATTTGAGAGGAGCTGTCCCTAGTACGAGAGGACCGGGATGGACGCACCTCTGGTGTACCAGTTGTTCCGCCAGGAGCACCGCTGGGTAGCCATGTGCGGACGGGATAAGCGCTGAAAGCATCTAAGCGCGAAGCCCCCCTCAAGATGAGATTTCCCATTCCCTCGTGGAAGTAAGACCCCTTGCAGATGACAAGGTAGATCGGTCCGAGGTGTAAGCGCAGCAATGCGTTCAGCTGACGGATACGAATCGGTCGAGGGCTTCACCTCACTTCTTCTCTTCCATCACACTTGCTTTACACTCCATACTCATTTTCAGGGTGTGTGCCAAAATGGACCATACCTATTGACCAAGAGAGCGGTCAAGTTATATAATAGTTCTTGTCATTTGACATGGCATTCCTCAGTAGCTCAAGGGTAGAGCGTCCGGCTGTTAACCGGCAGGTTGCAGGTTCGAATCCTGCCTGAGGAGCCAGATCTGCTCCCTTAGCTCAGCAGGCAGAGCGCTTCCATGGTAAGGAAGAGGTCACCAGTTCGAGCCTGGTAGGGAGCTCCACGTGGCCCGTTGGTGAAGCGGTTTAACACACCAGCCTTTCACGCTGGCATTCAGGGGTTCGAATCCCCTACGGGTCACCATTTCACGGACGGTTAGCTCAGCGGGAGAGCACCTGCTTCACACGCAGGGGGTCGGCGGTTCGATCCCGTCACCGTCCACCACGTCTCGGAGGGATACCAAAGTGGCCAACTGGGGCGGACTGTAAATCCGCTGGCATTCGCCTTCGCAGGTTCGAATCCTGCTCCCTCCACCATCTGATCGTTGGGGAGTAGCCAAGCGGTAAGGCAGCGGACTTTGACTCCGTCATGCGTAGGTTCGAATCCTACCTCCCCAGCCAAGTACATGGGCCGTTAGCTCAGTTGGTAGAGCACCTGACTTTTAATCAGGGTGTCGAAGGTTCGAGTCCTTCACGGCTCACCATTCATGCGGAAGTGGCTCAGGGGTAGAGCATCGCCTTGCCAAGGCGAGGGTCGCGGGTTCGAATCCCGTCTTCCGCTCCAATTCAATTTCATATGAAGACGCTCTGTCTTCATCTTGTGTGGCCCGTTGGTGAAGTGGTTTAACACACCAGCCTTTCACGCTGGCATTCAGGGGTTCGAATCCCCTACGGGTCACCATTTCACGGACGGTTAGCTCAGCTGGGAGAGCACCTGCCTTACAAGCAGGGGGTCGGCGGTTCGATCCCGTCACCGTCCACCACATCTTGGAGGGATACCAAAGTGGCCAACTGGGGCGGACTGTAAATCCGCTGGCATTCGCCTTCGCAGGTTCGAATCCTGCTCCCTCCACCATCCTGATCATTGGGGAGTAGCCAAGCGGTAAGGCAGCGGACTTTGACTCCGTCATGCGTAGGTTCGAATCCTACCTCCCCAGCCAGGTACATGGGCCGTTAGCTCAGTTGGTAGAGCACCTGACTTTTAATCAGGGTGTCGAAGGTTCGAGTCCTTCACGGCTCACCATATTTATGCGGAAGTGGCTCAGGGGTAGAGCATCGCCTTGCCAAGGCGAGGGTCGCGGGTTCGAATCCCGTCTTCCGCTCCAATCATGCGGGTGTAGTTCAATGGTAGAACATCGGCCTTCCAAGCCGAATGCGTGGGTTCGATTCCCATCACCCGCTCCATCAAATGTTCCTCAGTAGCTCAAGGGTAGAGCGTCCGGCTGTTAACCGGCAGGTTGCAGGTTCGAATCCTGCCTGAGGAGCCAGATCCGCTCCCTTAGCTCAGCAGGCAGAGCGCTTCCATGGTAAGGAAGAGGTCACCAGTTCGAGCCTGGTAGGGAGCTCCACGTGGCCCGTTGGTGAAGCGGTTTAACACACCAGCCTTTCACGCTGGCATTCAGGGGTTCGAATCCCCTACGGGTCACCATTTCATGGACGGTTAGCTCAGCGGGAGAGCACCTGCTTCACACGCAGGGGGTCGGCGGTTCGATCCCGTCACCGTCCACCAGCCGGCTTTGACCGGATTTCAACAAACATTGCGGAGCTGTGGTGTAGAGGCCTAACATGCCAGCCTGTCACGCTGGAGATCGCGGGTTCGAATCCCGTCAGCTCCGCCATTTATAAAAACCTCTTGTGGGCCGTTAGCTCAGTTGGTAGAGCACCTGACTTTTAATCAGGGTGTCGAAGGTTCGAGTCCTTCACGGCTCACCATATTTATGCGGAAGTGGCTCAGGGGTAGAGCATCGCCTTGCCAAGGCGAGGGTCGCGGGTTCGAATCCCGTCTTCCGCTCCACAAGCAAGCGACCTCATCGAGTGAAATCGATGAGGTCGCTTTTTTTGTTTCGGTCAAACGGTACCGGGATTCTCCTGCATGGCTTGATGAGTGACGACGGGACCGGGAGGACATCTTATGGGGGAAGGATTCGGAGGATTCGTGGCAGCCAAACACGGTGCCGGCGGGGGCCGGGTGGCATGCTTCATCCGGAAGAAGGCAAACGGAAGATTTTCCGTCACCGTATGGACGCGGTCACGTCCTGCCAGGGGAACACAATCGCGAACAGCGGGCAGGGGACTGTCGGGACGAAAGAAGCAGGGGAGGGGGCAGAGCGCGATGCGACGACCCATTCGTCCTGCTTGCGGATGAGGCGTGACGGGACAGTCAAATCCGTTTGGGGACGTTGCGGAATCCGGTCGGCTCAGGAGGGCCGGGGGAAAGCGCGGATTTCTTGCGAGATTATGTAGAATTTTATCCGCAGAAGTGAAATCGATCCGGTTCATGTGGCGGGTATACCGGCGATTGTATAAATATTCTCCTGTGATTTGAATTGGAATAACCTTTTATGTGACATGTGATTATTTTATGTTAATATAAAAAGCAACATCAGTACGTTAAAGGAGTAAGGGGAATATGGCAAAAAAACCGATCACCATCATCGGCATGCCCATGGATCTTGGACAGGGTCGTCGTGGTGTGGACATGGGCCCGAGCGCCATCCGGTATGCCAGTGCCCAATCCTTGCTGGAGAAACTGGGGTATGAAGTGGAAGACTTGGGAGATCTGCATGTTCCGAGTCCGGAATCGACTCCCCAGGGGGATCCGCGCCTCAAATATCTGGAGGCCATTCGTGATGTCAACGAACAACTGGCCGAAACCGTGTCCGGCGTGGTGCAGCGTGGACGCTTCCCGCTGGTGTTGGGGGGCGATCACAGCATGGGAATCGGCACCGTGGCCGGTGTGGCCAGACACTTTGAGAACATGGGCCTCATCTGGTTTGACGCTCACGGGGATCTGAATACGGGAGAAACATCCCCCTCCGGAAACATTCACGGCATGTCGCTCGCCGTTTGTCTGGGCGTGGGACATCCGGATCTGGTGAACATCGGCGGATATGCCCCCAAAGTTCGCCCGGAGCATACCGTGATCATCGGAGCGCGGGAACTGGATCCGGGGGAACGTGAACTGATTCGCCAATTGGGAATCAAAGTGTTCACCATGCATGAAATTGACCGCCTCGGAATGGCGAGGGTGATGGACGAAGCGATTGCAATCGTTTCCAACGGAACGGACGGCGTGCATCTGAGCCTGGACCTGGACAGCCTTGATCCCAACGATGCTCCCGGTGTGGGTACCCCGTTGCCGGGAGGCATTACGTACAGGGAAGGACATCTGGCGCTGGAAATGCTGGCAGAGGCCGACATCATCACCTCGGCGGAATTCGTGGAAGTCAACCCCATTTTGGACCGGGAAAACCGGACGGCCAAGGTGGCCGTTGCCCTGATGGGCTCTCTGTTCGGTCAGACGGTGCTCTGAACCGGACCGGGCGTAAGAGGCCGGGCAGGAAAAGCCGGCCCTGAGACTGGTGCATCGGCGCCTGCCGGCGGGATCGAAGCGACTTCTTGGCCAAGTCCCGGACCTCGACACGGAGGATGTCGAGGTCCTTTTTTCCATATTGTGCGGGATGGACAAGGGTTTTCTGTTTGTTTATAAGGGGAAAAAGGGAAAGCGGAATGAATATGCAATTCCACTTGAAATCATGAAGCGATTTCAAAAAAAACGTAAGCGGCGAGTTCCCCGCTCACCGGTCACGTCCGGATTGGATCGGGCTGTCCGGTTTGTGTCGGAACCGAAGGACAGGAGAGGGGGCGGCAACATTCCGGAAGCGGAGGGCCCATGAGAAGGCCGCCGTTTCGGAAGGAAAACGCGAAATCCGGGGAGGTGCGCGAAGAAATGAATCAGATTCACGCCAAAGATCTTCCGCTTCGGAGAGACGTCCGCATGTTGGGGGAAATTCTCGGAGAAGTGCTCGTCATGCACGGCGGCCGGGAGCTTCTTGGGTGTGTCGAACGGATCCGGGAGAAAACCAAACAGTTGCGGGCCGGGTTCAGCCGGGAGCTGTTGGAAGAAATCAAGAGGGAGATCTCGGGGTTCACTCCCGAACGGCGCAGGGATGTCATCCGGGCCTTCGCCGTGTATTTTCATCTTGTCAACATTGCGGAACAACACCACAGGGTCCGGAGAAACCGGTATTATCGCCGGTCGGCATCGGGCGTCGTCCAACCTCATTCGGTGGAGGCGGCGGTTCGGCAACTCAAGGACCGGGGATTGGGTCCGAATGATGTGGAGGCCATGCTTCCGCGGCTCAGTTTGGAATTGGTGATCACCGCCCATCCCACGGAAGCGATGCGAAGAACCACGTTGGACTTGCATCACCGCATCGCCGCATTGGTGGATGAATTCGACCGGTCGGACCTGACGGAAGCGGAGCGCGAGGAAATCCGGGAACAGTTGCTGGCCGAGGTTTCCACGTTGTGGCAGAGCGATGAGATCCGTCTGCGGAAGCCGACCGTCATGGACGAAGTGCGCAACGGACTTTGGTATGTGGATGAAACCTTGTTTGACGTGCTGCCGCTGGTTCATGAAGAGCTGAAGCGGTGCCTGACGGAAGTCTGGCCGGAACATGAGTGGAACGTACCCACGTTCCTGCGATTCGGCTCCTGGATCGGAGGGGACCGGGACGGCAACCCGGCCGTCACGTCGGAGGTCACCTGGCGCACGCTCGTCATGCAGCGGGAATTGGCCATCCGCAAATATGAGGCCGCCATCGGCCAACTGCTCAAAAAACTGAGCCACAGCACCCGCAAAATTCGCATCACCGACGAACTGGCCGCGTCCATTCTCCGGGATGAACGGGAAGTGAAAACGGTGGACGTGGGGCAGGGGGAATGGCGAAACGAGCACGAACCGTACCGGAGGAAATGCATGTTCATGCTGGCCCGGCTCCGGCACACGCTCACCGGCGAAAAGGACAAAGGGGCTTATCAGAGGCCGGAGGAGCTTCTTGAAGATTTGCGTCTGATCCGGGACAGTCTCCGGAATCACAGCACCGTCGGGTTGGTTCGACGGGACTTGGACCGGCTGATCCGTCAGGTGGACTTGTTCGGGTTTCACTTGCTGACGTTGGACATTCGCCAGCACAGCAGGGAACATGAAAAAGCGTTGACCGAAATCTTGGCGTCGCTGGGTATAGAACCGCAGTACGACCGGCTTTCCGAAGAGGACAAGATGACCCTTCTCACCAGGCTCCTCGCGGATCCTCGCCCCCTGACGTCTCCCTTTTCCCGTTATTCTCCGGAGACGGAAGAGTGTCTCCGCTTATTCCGCACGATTTACCGCGCCAAGGAAGAGTTCGGAGAAGATGCCGTCCGCAACTATCTGATCAGTATGACCCAGGGAACCAGCGATCTGCTGGAAGTGGTGCTGCTGGCCCGGGAAGCCGGCCTGTGCAGGACGGGGAAAGAAACGGAAAGCCGCCTGCATGTGGTGCCGCTGCTGGAGACGATTGATGACCTGCACCGGGCAGGGGAGATCATGGAAGCGTGGTTTCGCCATCCCGCATTTGCTCCCGTCCGGAAAGGCGACCAAAGGGTTCAGGAAATCATGCTGGGTTATTCGGACAGCAACAAGGACGGCGGCGTGATCTCCGCCAACTGGGAGTTGTACCGTGCGCAGCTGGCGCTTTCCGAACTCGGCGGCCGCTTCGGCGTGACGGTGAAATTTTTCCACGGCCGCGGCGGCGCTCTCGGCAGGGGCGGAGGTCCCTTGCATCAGAGCATCATGGCCGCGCCGGCCCTCGCGGTTCTGGGCGGGGTGAAGATCACGGAACAGGGCGAGGTGCTCTCCTCGCGTTACTCCTTGAAGCCGATTGCCCTGCGCAGTCTGGAACAGGGCGTGTCGGCCTTGTTGACACAATCGGCGAAAGCCGTGTCCGGCCAAGGTTCTTCGCCGGATGAGCGGTGGGTGCGGGCCATGCAGGAAATTTCCGATGCCTCGCTCAAGGCTTATCAGGATCTGGTGTTCCGGGACAAAGACTTCGTCCCCTTTTTCCAGGAAGCGACCCCGCTTCCGGAGATCGGGGAAATGAAGATCGGTTCCCGGCCCGCACGGAGAAAATCCGGCGGTGGTTTTGAGGATCTGCGCGCCATTCCCTGGGTGTTCGCATGGACACAAACCCGTTTTCTGTTTCCGGCTTGGTACGGGGCGGGAACGGGCTTGTCCTCCTGGATGTCAAGCCATCCGGAGGGGCTCTCCCTGCTTCGGGAGATGTATGCCGACTGGCCCTTCTTCCGGGTGTTGACGGACACCCTGCAGATGGCCTTGGCCAAGGCGGACATGCGATTGGCGGAGGAATACACCACCTTGGTGTCCGACAAGGAGGCAGCCGGGCGGATTTTTGGCCGGATCCGCGACGAGTTTGAAGAAACCCGCGGGTGCGTGCTGCAAATCACCGGACAGGACGAACTGTTGGCCCATGTGCCGGTGATCGGGGAGTCAATCCGTCTCAGAAACCCGTACGTGGATCCGCTCAGTCTGATTCAGGTGGACCTGTTGCGGGTGAGGCGGAGAAGCAACGTGACAGAAAACGAAGGCGATTCCCAATCCCTGCTGGAAGACGTGCTGTTGACCATCAACGGCATCGCCGCGGGACTCAGAAACACGGGTTGACCCGCCTTCCCGATCCCGCACCGCTCTCGCGAAAAATTTCATATTTTCCTTCCAACCCCGGAGAACCGTGCTCTCCGGGGCTGTTTGCTGCCTGCGGGACGGGGGTGCGGACGGTGCGGGGGGTGGGTTTTCACGATCACATTTTTTATAATGGGAGAATAAAAGCCGGTTGACCGGTCGGAATGCCTGAGCCTTCCGGGGAAGCATACTAAGCAAGAATTGATGAAGGGACGGAGGGGCCGGGATGCGGTCATTGGACGGAAATCTGGGATATCTGAGCGACGTGATCGATATCCTGATTGTCAGTTATATCATTTATCACTTGCTGAAATTGCTCAGAGGCACCCGCGCGGTTCAACTGCTCAAGGGGCTCACGGTGCTCGTCGTGATCTGGCTGGTCAGCAACGTGTTTGATTTGGCGACGCTTCGCTGGTTGATCGAAAACCTTTTTTCCGTCGGAGTCATCGCCGTCATCATCATTTTTCAGCCGGAGCTGCGCAGAGCTTTGGAACAGTTGGGGCGGGGAGGTTTTTTTGGCAGAAGCAGACAGGTGGAAGACCAGATGGCCGCCCAGGTGGTCGGTGAAGTGACCAAGGCGGCTTTGCAATTGGCGCGAAACCGGATCGGAGCACTCATCGTGATCGAACGGCAGACGGGACTGAGCGATTACGCCGAAACGGGAACGCTTCTTGAGGCAAGGTTGAGCAGTGAATTGCTGGTCAACATCTTTCAACCGAACAGTTCCCTGCATGACGGAGCGGTGCTGATCCGTGGATCCACCATCGTTTCGGCGGGGTGCTATCTCCCCCTGACGGAAAATCCGTTTGTCAGCAAAGAGCTGGGAACCCGCCACCGTGCCGGGATCGGGCTCAGCGAACTCTCCGACGCCGTGGCGGTGATTGTGTCGGAAGAAACTTCCCAAATTTCCTTGGCGATTCACGGAATTTTGGAACGAAATCTCAGCGAGGAGATTCTCGTTTCCCGACTGTATGAAGAGTTGAAACCCCCCGAAAAAACCGGTCCGGCCCTGTTCCGGATGTGGCGGGATCGCGGAAGGGAAGGGTCTCAATGAATGAGTGGATGAAAAATGAGATGGTGTTGCGCCTCGTCTCCCTGTGCATCGCCGTTTTGATGTGGGTTTCGGTGACGCAGCCCTCGCTCACTTCCGGCAAACCGGAATTCAGTACCCGCATCCGCAACGTGTCGGTGGAAGTCAGCTACGACAAGGAACGGTTTGAATTGGCCGAAGAAGTGGACAAGGTGGAGCTCGTTCTGTACGGGGAAGAGTCGGCATTGGAACATCTGACGCTGGGATATCGTCTCTGGGTGGATGCCACCGGGGCCGGGGAGGGAACCCACCGTCTTCCGGTCCGGGTGGAGGGATTGCCCCGGGAAGTGACCTATCGGGTGGAGCCGTCCGCGGTGGATGTGACGCTGGAGGCAAAAGTGACCAAGGAAATGGAACCGGTCATCGACGTCGTGGGAGACCTCCCGGACGATTACAAAGTGGGCTCCCCGGACATCAAGCCCGACAAAGTGGTGGTTCGCGGTTCCCAAAAGTTGCTCGGGCAGGTGCAGTCCGTCCGTGGAACGGTTTATCTGGACACGACCACGTTGACGACGAGCAAACAGGTTCGACTTCAGGCTTACGGAGAAAAGGGACCGCTGGCGGGAGTGGAAGTGTTGCCGCGGTCCGTGCAGGTGAAAATTCCGGTGGATGTTCCTTCCAAAGTGGTTCCGTTGCAGGTGACCATCAACGAATGGCCGCCGCCGTGGATGGCCGTGGAACAAGTTTCCGTGCGGCCGGAGCGGGTGAAGGTCTACGGAACCGGGGATTTCATCGGGAAACTGCGGCAATTGCCGGGGCCGGCCCTGGATCTGACCGGAGTCACCAAGGACCGGACCTGGACGGTGCCCGTTCCCATTCACGAGGATGCCATCAAAGTCGAACCCCAACAAGTAGAAATCTATGTTAAAATGGTTCGTGCCAACACCAAAAACGTGAAAGACATTCCGCTGAGAGTGGAAGGCCTTGTGGCCGGGCGGAGGGCAACGATTCTGTCACCTGCCTCCCAGCGGTTCGATATCCTGATTTCAGGGGCGCCCAAACTTCTGGAGCGGATCAGGCCGGAGGACGTGGAAGCCGTCGTGGATGTCTCCCGCCTGTCTCCGGGTGAACACGAGGTGCCCGTCAAGATCACCCTGCCCGATTGGATTCGGTCGGCAGAGAGCAAGACATGGAAAGCCAGGGTGAAGATCGAATGAGCGGCACGCGGCCGCATGTGGATGAGGAGGAGAACTGGCAGTATGGGAAAATATTTCGGTACGGACGGAGTAAGAGGGGTTGCCAACGAAAAGCTGACGCCTGAACTGGCATTCCGCCTTGGCCGCTGCGGAGCGTATGTGCTGACCCGTGGAAAAGAACGGGACAACGGAAAAGTGAAAATCGTGGTCGGTCGTGACACCCGTCTCTCCGGCGAGTTGCTGGAGTCCGCCCTGATCGCCGGCATGCTGTCGATCGGATGTGACGTGGTGCGCCTGGGAGTGATCAGCACACCCGGCGTGGCGTATCTGACCCGCCATCTGGAAGCCGATGCCGGCGTCATGATCTCCGCGTCCCACAACCCGTTTGAGGACAACGGCATCAAGTTTTTCGGCGCGGACGGGTACAAACTCTCCGACGAAACCGAAGCGGAAATCGAAGCGCTGCTGGATGCCGACGAAGATGCTCTGCCCCGCCCGACCGGAGCGGGAGTCGGCCGCGTGACCGATGACCATGAGGCGGTGCATGCCTATCTGGAACATCTCAAATCGACCATCGACATCGATCTGTGCGGCATGCACATCGTGGTGGATTGTGCCAACGGTGCCGCTTACGAATTGGCCCCGCTTCTTCTGAGAGATCTGGGGGCCGACGTGACGGCCATCAACATTCATCCGGACGGAACCAACATCAACGTGGAGTGCGGTTCCACCCATCCGGAACGGCTGCGGGAAGAAGTGCTGAAGAAGCAGGCACATCTCGGATTGGCGTTTGACGGGGATGCCGATCGGCTGATCGCCGTGGACGAGAAGGGGAACATCGTCGACGGGGACCGGATCATGTTCATCTGCGGGGAATACATGAAAGAGCGGGGCATGCTGAAAGGAGACACCATCGTCACCACCGTGATGAGCAACATCGGCTTTTTCAAGGCGCTGGAGTCGCTGAACATCCGTGCGGAGAAAACCAAGGTCGGCGACCGTTACGTGATGGAAAAAATGAAAGAGGGCGGATACAACCTGGGCGGCGAACAGTCCGGCCACATCATTTTCCTGGATCACAACACCACCGGTGACGGAATGCTCACCGCCGTCCAGCTTCTGCGCGTGGTGAAAGACAAAGGGCAAACCCTGTACGGACTGGCCCAGGGAATGAAGCAATATCCCCAGCTGCTCGTGAACGTGCGCGTCAAGCAAAAAGAGGGCTGGGACCAAAACGGAGAGATTCTGAAGCGGATCCGGGAAGTGGAAGAGATGCTGGGCGATGATGGCCGCGTGCTGGTGCGTCCCTCCGGAACCGAGCCGCTGATCCGCGTCATGGCCGAAGGACCGGATGAAGAAACCATCGGTCGCTGTGTGCGCCTGATCGCGGAAGAAGTGGAAAGACAGCTGGGTTGATCCGCTTTTCATGCAGGTCATGGATGGATCCGGCAGTGCGAATTCAGCCGTCGCAAACGTCACGCGGCGAGTTCGCACTGCTTTCCGTTTTCCTGTGTCCGTTCGGCGAACTTTTTCCGCGATTGTATTTACAGGACAAGTCTTTTTGAATAGCATAAAAAATATAAGCAAAACAACCTGATTTGACCATTGAAGGAGGTGAGGAACGAAAGCGGGAACGGGAATGTCAGGCAAACATGTCGGAAAAGCGCCAGGGCTGCGGGGGGAGCGGAACATCGCCCGCAGCTGACGAGGTGGAGGTTGATCGATCCATCGGCGGATGCCTCCCGGCTCAGCGCCAGAGCCGAGGAGCCGCGGGACAAACCGGCGGGGTGACCCGGCGAACAAAACCCGCGGCATGGCGCGCAAGACACGGACTTGATCACAAACAGAAACAGATAAAGAAACATTTGCAGGGGGTTTTTCATATGTGCGGAATTGTGGGGTACATCGGCCCGAAGCAGGCCCAGAACATCTTGCTGGAAGGCTTGTCCAAACTGGAGTATCGCGGTTATGATTCCGCCGGTCTGGCCGTTTACAACGGAGAAACGATCGGCGTGTCCAAGAGCAAGGGACGCCTCAGCGTTCTGGAAGACAAGCTGAAGGTCCAAGGTCTTCCGGGAAGTCTGGGAATCGGTCATACCCGTTGGGCCACCCACGGCAAACCTTCGGATGCAAACTCGCATCCCCATGTGGACGGCGCCGGACGTTTTGCGGTCGTTCACAACGGGATCATTGAAAACTACATCGAGCTGAAAGAAGAGCTCATCGCCAAGGGGCATGTGTTCACTTCCGAGACGGATACCGAAGTGATCGCCAAACTGCTGGCCGAACTGTGGGACGGCGATCTGGTGTCCACCGTGAAAAAAGTGGTGTCCCGTCTGGAAGGCGCTTATGCCCTGGGCATCATCAGCGAATATGAACCGGACAAAATGGTGGCCGTGCGTCAAGCCAGCCCGCTGGTCGTCGGTCTGGGCAAGGAAGAAAACTTCATCGCTTCCGACATCCCGGCCATCCTGAAGCACACCCGTGACGTCCACATCTTGGAGGACGGCGAAATGGCCGTGCTCACCGCGGAAGGCGTCACCCTGATGAAAACGGACGGAACCCCGGTCAGCCGCGAACCGATGCATGTGCAGTGGGACGTGGAAACCGCGGAAAAAGGCGGATACGACCACTTCATGATGAAAGAAATCCACGAACAGCCCAAGGCGATCCGCGACACCCTCTCCGGCCGCGTCAAAGAAGGCCTGGTGGATCTCACCCGCGAAGTGGGTCTGTCGGAAGAGGAGATCCGCGGGATTGAAAAGATCCATTTCGTCGCTTGCGGAACCGCCTATCATGCCGGTCTGGTCGGCAAGTACGTGATGGAAGATCTGGCCCGCATCCCGGTGGAGACGGACATCGCCTCCGAGTACCGCTACCGCAATCCGATCATCACCGACAAAACGCTGGTGGTCGTGATCAGCCAATCCGGGGAAACGGCCGACACCCTGGCCGCTTTGCGTGAGGCCAAGAAGCACGGAGCGCGCGTCGTCGCCATCACCAACGTGGTCGGTTCCAGCGTGGCCCGCGAAGCCGATGACGTGATCATCACCTGGGCAGGTCCGGAGATCGCCGTGGCTTCCACCAAGGCATACACCTCCCAGTTGATCGCCATCTATCTGCTGGGCCTGTACTTCGCCAAGATTCGCGGCACCCGGCCGGTGGAAGAACTGAAAGAGATCGTGAAACACCTGACCGAATTGCCGGGCAAAGCGGAAGAAGTGCTCCAAACGGAGCAAATCGTGGCTGAATTTGCCCGTTCCATCGCCAACCACGAGCATCTCTTCTTCCTCGGACGCGGTCTCGATTATGCGGTGGCTCTGGAAGGATCCCTCAAGCTGAAGGAGATCTCTTACATCCACTCCGAGGCTTATGCTGCCGGCGAACTCAAACACGGTACCCTGGCCCTGATCGAAGAGAACATCCCGGTCATTGCCCTGGCCACCCAGCAATACATCTACGACAAGATGGTCAGCAACATCCAGGAAGTGAAAGCGCGCGGTGCCAATGTCCTCGGTCTTGCCGCCGAAGGAGACACCGAACTGATCAAATCCGTGGACCGCGTGATCCACATTCCGAAAACCATCGATTTGCTGATGCCGGTTCTCACCGTCATCCCGCTCCAGCTGCTGGCCTACTACGCCTGCACCGAGCGCGGCTATGACGTTGACAAACCGCGCAACCTGGCCAAGAGCGTGACCGTTGAGTAAAAAACGATCGCGACCGTCGATGAGGGTTGACAGCTCCCGACGGGAAAACAAGATGTCCATGAAGCCGAGCATGGTGAGGGTTCTCACCGGCTCGGCTTTTTCGGGTTTCAAGGGTAAAATGGTGAGAAATGAAGAGAAAGCTCAGGTGACAAAGGCAATGGTCGGTTTCTGCGGCGGTTGATGACTCCACCGATTCTGCTTGGTGGGAGACTGTTTGAGTCAGGGGGTGACACCGGAATGAATGTCAGATGGATCGGCATCGCGGGAATGGTCGGTACCTTGCTTCGTTACGGTTTGGGGGGGTGGATGGAGCGATGGTTTCCGCAATCTTTCTTTCCCGTGGGAACATGGACGGTCAACATGATCGGTTGTTTCGCTCTGGGGTGGTTTTCGGAGTGGGCGATGGACAAAACCGGGATATCACCGGCCATTCGAACCGCCGTCAGCACGGGGTTGATCGGCTCGTTCACGACATTCTCCACGGTCAGTGTGGAAACGGTGCAACTGTTTCGCCAAGGGTTGTACGGAATCGGCGGGTTGTACGCGGGGACCAGCCTGATCGGCGGGTTGTGTCTGGCATGGATGGGCACGGCGATTGCAGGAAGAAGAAGGGGGAAGGGATCCAATGGTTGAAATGGCGTGGATGGCGGCGGGAGGTTTTTTGGGAGCCATCGCCCGCCATGTCATCCAATCACATGTCTCCTCCCGCCGGACAAGCAAATGGCCGCTCGGAACGCTCATTGTCAATGTGTCCGGTTCCTTTCTTCTGGGATGGATCGCGGCAAGTCCCATCTTCGAACCGATGGCTTTGTTTCTGGGAACGGGGTTCATGGGAGCGTTCACGACGTTCTCCACGCTCAAACTGGAAAGCGTCACCCTGTTTCGACGGGGGGAAGGAAGAACCGGCCTTCTGTATTTGGGACTGACGTATCTGGCAGGCATGGGGGCGGCATGGCTCGGATTTCTCATCGGAAGGTGAAGCCCGCAGATCGGGCTTTTTTCATGAACAAAACCGGAATGGCAGGAAACCGGCGGAGAATACCGAACGTCTGTGTGTGAGTGGAACGGGAAGGAGTTGTGTATCATGTACCGCCGGTTTGCTCTTCCGGAAATCTCCCCCTCCATGGCCATGCATCATGTGTGGGCCAAGCATCATGTGTTGCCCGGGTTTTCCGCGACGTGTTGCCGTTTCGTGGCTCAACGCTTGTTCGGCTTGCACGCCGCCCGGCTACCGACACCGTATGTGACGCTTCGTGCGCGAATTCCCGGGTTTCGGGAAGAGAGCCTGCGGGAGGAACTTCGGCAAAACCGTCGGCTCATCAAATTGCGCTGCATGCGAAGGACGCTGCACATTCTTCCGCTCGATTTGGCAGCGGTCGCCCATCGGGCCACCCTTCCCTTTCGGCTGGCCGATTGCCGCCGACAACTGCGCAAAGCGGCGGGAGAACCGGAACAGGCGGATGCGCTGAGAAGGTGGATCAAGCAAGCGGTTCGCATGGCTCCCCGGTCATCCCGGGAATTGGAACGGCAGGCTCCCGCGGTCATCGGAGGGACACCGGAGCGGACGGTTCCTCTGGTCCGGGCGGTGATCAGGGAGATGTGGGAGCGGGGACAATTGTGTTTGATCGACGACGCCGATCATTGGAGTCGGGAGAGAAGGCGGTATGGCTGGACGGCCGATTTGTATCGCTCCCTCCGTCTGAATGACATGAGCCGTGAAGAAGCCGTCAAACGGTTGGTCTCCGGGTATCTGGAACGTTATGGCCCGGTGACGGAAGGAGATTTGGCTTGGTGGTCCGGATTGGGACTCACGGAAATCCGGACGGCACTCCGGGACCTGAAGGATTCATGGACGGAAGTGCAAATCAAAGGTTCGCCCCGTCCGCATTTGATGTTGAAGGAAGATCTTTGCCGGATGATGGATCTGCGCCTTCCTTCCGAACCATGGGTGACGCTGCTCGCATACGAAGATCCCACGCTGAAAGGAACCAAGGAAAGCCGGTTCCTTTACGTCGATCCGGTGCATTTCCCGAGACTCTTCAACGCCATCGGGGAAGCGCGGGCATCCATCGTGGAAAGCGGTCGGGTGATCGGCGTCTGGGAACCGGACCGGAAGGCGCGAAAAATCCGCTGGGAGACATTCGGAAGGACGCAAAAGCGGGTGGACTCAATGATCCGGGAGGAAGTGCGGAACATGGAACGGTTTTTGTTCGGGGGTTCTTCGTGAAATCACGCGGATTCCGTTGGGATTTTCACATGACTGAAACACTTGATGCAGACCATGCCTCCAATTGCAAATTTCAAATGATATAATTATATTGTTTTTGCTGAATCCTAACCATCAGGAAGGGGCATCGGTTTGATGCGGCGGAACGTGTCGCGGGCGCTGCTGGCTTCCCTGATGACGGTTGCCATAGTGACGGCTCCGTTTCAGGGACAACAGGCAGAAGCCGTCGGAGGTTATCAGAATTGGCAAGAGCTTGTGAACGGCGGTGAACGACCTGGAGTCGATTATCGCATTCTGACCCGGACCCGTCCCACGTCCAGAACGTTGATCATGGCGATTCACGGCGGAGGGATGGAGCTGGGCACCAGTGAGGTGGCGAAAGGCATTGCCAACTACGATGAAACCGGCAATGAGTTTGATCCGGATTTGATCAACGGCACAGACATGTTCAACGCGTATCTGTTCGAAGGGATCAAGTCGACCGGCAACAACGTGCTGAAAATTCCTTCGGAAACGTTCGATGAACCGACCGCGGTAAGCATGGTGGACAAAGGGTTCCGGGTTCTGTCGATTCACGGAATTCCCGACCGGGTCAGCGGGCAACAGGAAGTGATGGTGAGCGGTCTGGACACCTGGACCCGCGGCTGGGTGGCCAAGCGCCTTCGGGAAGCCGGTTTCACCGTGACCGTGGATTCCTCATCCGATGCCGAGGGGAACAACCCGGCCAACATTGCCAATGAAGGCTTGAAACGGGCTGGTGTGCATCTGGAGCTCACGTACAGTTTGCGCAAGGCGATGTTCCGCGACGTGGACACCAAGGCCGGCCGGGACGAAGCCGTCGACAAAACGGATGTGTATTACCGGTTTGTCAAGGCGGTGCGGGAAGGCTTGAAAGCGGACATGTATCGCAACACCGATGAGCTTATGCAATATGAGACCGAAGGCGATACGTATTCCGTCTCGACCCGGACGGTCCCTTCCCGTACCTTGATCCTGTCCGTGCACGGCGGCGGCATTGAGGCGGGCACCAGTGAACTGGCCCGGGGAATCGCGGGGATCTACAACGATCCGAAAATCCGGGGGAGTGCCAATTACAACCACTACAATTTCAGCGGACTCAAATCCGCCAACAACCGGGAACTTCACGTGACGTCGGCTCACATCACCGAATCGCGGGCCGTGAACATGGTGGCGGATGCCGACCGGGTGCTCAGCCTGCACGGTTATTCCGACAAAACTCCCGGGGAAAAAGTGGCTTACGTCGGCGGGCTTGACCTGGACCTGAAACAGGTCGTGTTGGATCGCTTGATTGAAGCCAATTTTACGGCAAGAGATGCGGTTGGGGAACTTCCCGACGGAGCAGGCACCGACCCGGACAACATCGCCAACCGGGGAAGGAGCCGGGCCGGTGCGCAGATTGAACTGACCACGTCGCTCCGGAAATCGTTTTTCGCCGATCTCACCTCCCAGGGGCGCCAAACCAAAACGGACGACTATTACCGGTTCGTCAATGCGCTCCGGAAAGCGTTGGCGGCCGAACGGGTGGACGGCAAGGACCGGTTTGAAGTGTCGGTCAATGCGTCGCGTGAGTACCGCTATACATTCGGGACCCCGACCGAAGTGATCATCGCAAACGGGCTCGACTATCCGGACGCATTGGCGGGCGGCCCGCTGGCGCACAAGCGGCAGGCACCCATCCTGCTGACCACGCCGGATTCCCTGCCGGTCTCGGTGGAGGAAGAAATTCGGGCCATTCGTCCGACCAAAGTCACGATTCTCGGGGGAACGGGTTCGGTATCCGAAGCGGTGGAAAACCGGATTCGCAGTCTCGGTGTAAGTGCGGTGGAACGGATCGGCGGAGCGGACCGGTATGAAGTGGCCGCCGGGACGGCTTCCCTTGTCATCGAAGGAAGTTCCGTGGACACGGCCGTGATCGTCAGCGGCACCGCCTTTGCGGATGCGCTCTCCTCTTCGGCGGTGGCGGCTCAAAAAGGCATGCCGGTTCTCCCGGTGCAGCAGGACGCGATTCCGACCACCATCCGTCAGTGGTTGGAGACTCATCCGCAAATCAGGAATTTCATCATCGTCGGCGGAGCATCCACCGTCTCCGATGCCGTCAAACAACAATTGGCGGCGTTCGGCACCGTCCGGCGGATCGACGGAGCCGACCGGTTTGAAGTGTCGGTGAACCTGGCAAACACGCTGCTTCCGGATCACCACCGTACGATCATGGCAAACGGGCTCCAATTCCCGGACGCGTTGATTGCCGGACCGCTTGCCGCCGCTTCCGGGGCGCCGGTGATCCTGACGTCTCCCACGTCTTTGCCTGCTTCCGTTCAAACCTATCTGAACGAAAAGCAAGGTGTGCTGAGATCCGGAACGGTCATGGGAAGCGTCAGCTCGGTCGGCACGAACATCTTGTCCCGGCTTTCCCAGGTGATTGAGCCCTGATCGGAAACATCGGAAACACAGGCTGTCGGCGAAACTGCCGGCAGCTTTTGCTTTTGCAAAGAAAGAGAGCATCCTCCTTTCCCTGCGGACCGGAAGATGCTCTTTGGGAAACCGTTCATTTCAGGTATCCGTTCACTTCATCCAGCACTTCGTCGATCGATTTGCCGGAGACGGTGTCAGGATAATCGTCCACAAAGCCGTGAACGAGGACTTGACGTTTCATGTTGGCTTCATTGGAAGCCAATGCCGTCGCTTCTTTGCGAGGGGTGATCAATTCCGCTTTGCCGCTTGCATCAAAGGCGATGGCGTACGGTTGGAAGTTGATGGAGTAGCCCTCCACGTGCGGATCCTTTTCCAAAAACAGCAGATACGTCTTGGAGGGATCGGGTTCAAAGAAGGAGGGGGAAGGAATCCGAACGTCAAGCGGCTTTCCGTTCTCGTCCAGGAGACCGTCGATTTGCTGGTCGTACAGCAGGTTGACCCGAATGTCGGTTTCGGTTTGTCCTTTGATGGATTGAATCACCTGGAAGGGATAGGAACGGCCTTCGCTGAACACGGATTTGCTCGGCTCCGCGGGGTTTTGCGGGTTGCGGGAACCGTTGAAGACATGGTAATCGGTGCCGAATTTGCCAAGCACCACGATTTGGGCGCGTTCGCTCATGGCTTTGAGATCGCCGGCCAGATTGGGTTCAAAGCTGACGTGGATCGGAGCGGCCGCTTCCTGCTTGTCCGTGCAACCGGTGAGGACTCCGACGATCAAAGAGGCGGCCAAGGCGGTGATCAGAATCCGCTTGATCATGGTTCATCCTCCTTTTCAGTAGAGTGCGTTGACGCCGTTGATGTCATCGGTTTGCGGAACGTAAATGGACAAGCGATCGCGTCCGATCTTCATGATGGCCGGATTGTTGGTGTGCTCCAGTCCCAGGATGTGGCCCAGCTCGTGGTTGGCGGTGCTTCGGTTGGCCGTGAACGTGCTGTTGTAGTTGTTGTTGAGTTTGGAGACCCAGGAAGTGATGCATCCGCTGCTGTTGTAATACCAGGTGGAGAGGCCGTAATTGCCGTCTTTGGCCGTGTAGGTGTCAATGGCTCCCGGGGCCGTGGAGGTTCCACCGACAAACCGGCGCACGGACTGGGCTCCGTTCCAGTCGGTCAGAGCCTGTTGGAAAGCGCTCTTGTGTGCGGAAGTGATGGATCCGCCCCAACGCCAGTAGATGTAATACGTGCACTGCTTTTGACCGGTGAAGGAGTAGGCCAGTGCTTCCTGCATGGGAGACCGTGTCAGGATGAGCGCCAGCGAAAGGGTGAAAAGCAGAGACCGGACGGTTCGGGAAGTCCTGATCTTCATCTCGTTGAATTTCTCCTTTCAGGTGTGATCAGGAATCAGGTGGGAGCCACCCACTCATCCTCTGATTTCGATTTTAGGAAATAGAATGTTAAGATTCAAGGATTTTTTGTGAACAATACAAACTATCTAATGATTTTATTTACCTTTTTTTAAAGAGGATAACGGTTCGGTGGAAATTTCCCGGTGACCCAGGCATTTCTTCGTCGGGGCGCGCATTCAACGGCGGATTTCTTTCGTGGTGTGGTCCGGAATTCCGGTGAGCACAAGAAAGTCGAAGTCAAAGAATGGGGGATTTTTCATTTATTCTCATAAATGGATCCATTCCTCTTGTCATAATGATAACACGATATCATTTGTGACAAAAAGAAGTATGTTTCTTATGGACTCGATTTCGTGAAGCTTCCGGGATTCGGGAACTGCTTGCGGCAGGCGGGCGGAATGGAGAGCGGCGGGCCGCCCCGCAAAGGTGACGGGGATTGGGAGCCATCCGGTCCTTTCCGGAGGAAGGCGGCTTGGCGGGTGAGGAATCCCGGATGGAAAAGCGGAAAGGGAACGGATCGGTGGCACGAAGCACCGGGCGTGGTGCCCGGGGAAGGGACCGATCCGGAAGTTGCGGGGAATTGGAAGGTCGCGGGATTCCCGGAGAGGATCAGCGAAGCGGTTTGTTTCTTTTTCGGAACCAAATGAACGCAAGGCCCGTGACAAGGATTCCCAGGATGAGCCGGCCCCCGTGTTCGTCCGGGTGGATCAGACCTTGGCTGATCAAGGTTTCCAACAGCAGAGAAGGGACTTTGCCGATCGCGGTGGACAGCAGGAACACCCCGACGGAGGCGCCCGTCAAGGATGCGGCCAGATTGACGGCTCCGGAAGGCATCAAGGGAAGCAGACGGGCCATGAGCAAGGCGGCAAACTTGTCTTTGGAAGACATTTCGCTCAAAGTCTTCACCCAATTCCAATCGAGATGCTTGCGCAGACCCGCTGCCCGGATCCCCTTGCGAAAGAGGAGGAATGCCAAAAAAGACCCCAGGATTTCCCCGCACCATGAAAGAAAGAAGCCGAGCCAGGGGCCGAAGAGAAGCACGTTGACGGCAGTGACCGCCACGGAAGGAATGAAGCCGAGAAGATTCACCGATGTTCCCGTCACCACGGCGGCGGGAATTCCCCAGATTCCCAGATCCCCGAGAAAGGCGGCCAGTTTGTCTGACAGATGGAAATCCAATTTTAATATCAACCTCCGACAACCTGTTTCCGGAAAAAATCTCAATTTTTGGACATACACCCGAAGGGATGGGGCCGCATACCCGGGGAATGTCCGGAAACGCAAGAAGGAAGCGGCAGAAGAAACTACGGAAAATGAAGGAGAATTTTTGTAAAATGAAGAAAATGCCTTGTCGTTGGAAGGGCCCGTACTATAATAGTATATATATGATTTTCAGATTTTGAGAATATGATCCGACAGAAACAGGGAAATGGGGAAACGTCCTGTGGACAAGATGGAATGGCTCCGCCGATGGACGGATGAAAAATTCGGCAAGGAATACTCAAGACGTCAATTGTTGAAAAAGATCCCGCATGCCACCGCCATGCTGCTCGGATCGACATTTTTGTCCCGTGAGCTTTTCTCCCGATACATGGCGGACGCGGCATCGCCCAAAGAAAAAGAGCCCCGCAAAACGCAAGAGGTGTTTCAACGGCCGGCTCATTTGGAAACGCTGGACGTCGTGGCGGAAAACAGGAAGCCGGGGAGTGAGCGGTGGAAAATCACGAATCCGGCAGGAAACCGTCTGCAGGGATATGCTTCGGCGGAATCCGTCGTCCCCGGGGAATCCATTACGTTTTACGTGCACAGCGAAACACCGTTCCAAATGGAAATTTACCGGATGGGATGGTACGGAGGCAAGGGCGGCCGGCACATGACCACGCTGAACGGATTTCAGGCCTCCCCGCAAAACCTTGAGCCCGATCCCGAAACCTATGCCGCCGATTGGACGCCGACATTGGAATTCCGGGTTCCTTCCGATTGGCCGACCGGATGTTATCTGGTCAAACTGGTGGATCAGGACGGACGCGAAGCGTACATCTTTTTCGTGGTCCGGCAGCAGGTGCCCGCCGGGGATCTGGCCGTTCTCCTGAGCACAAACACGTACCAGGCTTACAACAACTGGGGCGGAAAAAGTCTGTACGGTTACAACAGCACCCGGGGCGTTCAGGCGCACCAAGTTTCCCTCAACCGTCCCTACCGCAGTTATTACGGTTCCGGACTGTTTTTCCAATTTGAATACAACCTGATCCGATGGCTGGAAATGGAAGGATACTCCGTCACCTATCTGACGGACATGGACCTTCACCATCGACTCCTCGAAACCTCCTACGTGTATGCGCTGATCATTGCCGGTCACAGTGAGTACTGGTCGATGGACATGCGGAAAAGCGTGGAACATCTGACGGCTTCCCGCATGAATTTGGCCGTGTTCAGCGCCAACTGCGCCTACTGGCAAATCCGACTGGAGCCGGACAAATACGGCCGCGCAGATCGGGTCATGGTTTCCTACAAACAATTTGCCGTGGAGAAGGATCCGCTGGCGAAAATCGATCCGCTCAAAACCACCGGCCTGTTTCGCCAAGCGCCGGTCAACATGCCGGAAGACCGGATGTTCGGCATCATGTATTCGGGAATTCCGGACGCACCGGCTCCGCTGGTGATCACCCGGGCGGACCATTGGTTGTTCGAAGGCACCGGTCTGAAAAACGGCGACCGGATTCCCGGCGTGGTCGGGGGCGAAGTGGATTCGTACGGGGGACAATTGCCCGGCGTGGAAGTGTTGGCCGCTTCTCCGGTCATGCTTTACGGGAAGAAAAAAGATGCTCACGTGATCTGGTGGAAAAAACCGACCGGAGGGAAAGTGTTCGCGGTCGGTACGTTTTACTGGAACTGGTTCCTTGACCCGATTCATCACACCCAACAGGCCAAGGAAAACGAAACGATCCGGCGAATCACCAGCAATGCGCTGTTGGCCCTGATCGATCGGGCGCTGTGAACAAAGACCCGGGATCCAAAAAGGGATTCCCGGGTCTTTTTGCAGGAGAGAACGGTTCCGGAAAATGCCGAAGCAGGCATTCGTGGCAAAATGGTGCGGAAGCCCGCTTCTTATACCAGTTTCACCGTGACGAAGAAGATGAGAACCGTCATGACCAGGAGCGACAGATTGAGCACTTGGATGTACCGTTTGAGGATGGACGCCGTTTGCCCGGAATCCTTGGCTTCCCTTGCCTGTTTCAGCCATTTTTTGCCCAGATAGGCGACGAAGACGATGTACAGCAAGACGAGCAGACTTCCCAGACGCTCTTTCACCAGAAGGTACAAGGGGGTTTCCCCTCCGCCCATGCGCTGAATCAACAGATACACGCCGGTGGCCAGTGCCAGAATGGACACGGGCAGATACATGGTCATGTTCCAACGTTGCACGCGTCCGAGTGTGTCGTTCATCTTGTCGATGTCCCCGGAGCGAACGGCATCCCGGAGAACCATTGCCATGACGGAAACACCCCCGAACCAGGAGGCGACCAAAAGAACATGCAGGAACAGTGCGATTCCAAAACTGGTCATGACATCTTGCTCCTTTCGGAAATTGAGCGGGAGTTACCCGATGACCACGAAGTATCTTGCCGGATTGCTTCCGCCGGCGTTTCCGCTCCGGCCGCCGTGAGCGTTGCGGAAATGATCGCTTTCCAACCAGGTGCGGAAAGAAGCGGGCGAATCGAACACCGTCTCGGCGATCACGTGGGAACCGTCCTCTGCTTCCAGCAGCCGGAAGGAAATGAAACCGGGAACCTGTTTCATGGATTCCGGCGCTTTGGCGAATCGCTCTTTCAACTCGGCGAGATGCTCCGGCGAACGGATGTCAATCCGGTTGTTCACTTGGTACATGGAGGGTTCCTCCCGTCTGAAAGTGTGAGTATCCATTCATACCATACACCAAAAGTCGGGAGCAAGACAAACCGCCCGGCGGTGATGTGCCGTTCAGATGATGACAAATCGGTGACGGATTTTTTTTGAAACGGATGTGTTCCGAAGGGTATATTGGAGGTGGACAGGCTAAGCACGGACGGTTCGGGTTCGTCCGCCGGTCCGGGAATTTCGGTAGACACACGAAATACGATGTGATGATTGGGGGATTCCATGATCAAAGTTCAAGGATTGACCAAAACCTACGGGGACCAGACGGTGGTGAAAGGAATCTCGTTCGAGGTGCGCGAACGGGAAATTTTCGGACTGTTGGGGCCCAACGGTGCCGGAAAAACGACGACGCTGGAAATGATCGAGGGACTCCGGACCCCCGACGCCGGATCGGTGGAAATCGACGGGGTGGACGCGGTGAAGCACAACCGGAAAATCAAGGAGTTGATCGGTGTGCAACTTCAGGCGACCGCCCTGTTTGATCATCTGACCGTCAGAGAGAGTCTCCGGCTGTACGGAAGTTTTTATCCGCGCACCAGACCGCACGGGGAGATCCTGGATGCATTCCGGCTTCGCGAGAAAGAGCGGACGCTGGTGAAGCACCTGTCGGGAGGTCAGCGGCAGCGTCTGGCGATCGCGTTGGCGGTGATTCACGATCCGAAAGTGATTTTTCTGGATGAACCGACGACGGGGCTGGATCCCAAAGCGAGGCGGGATTTGTGGGACATTGTCCTGCAGCTGAAAGAAGAAGGACGGACGGTGGTTCTGTCGACGCATTACATGGAAGAGGCGGAAGTGCTTTGTGACCGGGTGGCCATCATGGACTCCGGAAACCTGATCGCCTTGGACACGCCCGCGGGATTGATCCGGCAATTGTCGTCGGAGAGCCGGATCGAATTTGTGCTTCAGGAACACGCACATGAACGGGAGTTGGAGAGCTTGCCCGGCGTCAAACGGGTTCACCGGGAAGAAGGAGACCTGGTGGTGCTGCATGCGGACAAGTTGGAGGAAACGTTGGGAGGACTGTTGAACTGGGCCGGGGACAGAGGCATTTCCCTGACGGGACTCCGAACCCGTTCGAAAACGCTGGAAGACGTGTTTCTGGAACGCACGGGAAAGAGGTTGAGCGAATGAAAGCATATCTGGAACTGGTCCGGGCGCAACTTCTCCTGTTCGCCCGCAACCGGAACATCCTGATCTTCTCCTTGTTGATTCCGGTTCTGATCATCTTGTTGCTCGGCGGGCTGGGAGGCGACGGAAACGATTTTTCCGTCCGTCTCGGGATTCATGATGCGGACCGTTCGGCCGAATCGGTCCGGTTCTCCGGAGAACTGTCCAAAATCGAAGGTGTGAAGTTGACCCAAGGCGAGAAAGAGAATCTGCTCCGGGATCTGCGAAAAGGGGAACTGGACCTCGTGCTCGAAATCCGTTCGGGCTTCGGGCGGGATCTTCGGAACGGACAGCCGTCGGCCGGGGAAAGCCGGGTCGTGCTGTACCTGGACAAGAGCAACGCCGCCATGGCCCGGATGGGAACGGATCTGATCGGCATGAAACTGGACGCGTGGAACAAGGAACGAACAGGGTACCGGCCCCTCATCTCGATGGACGTCGCCGACGTCCGGGGGAACCGGCTGGGTTACATCGACTTTCTCGTTCCGGGGATTCTCGCGCTCATGATCATGAACAACAACCTGAACGGCGTGGCTGGCGCGATCGCGTCGTGGCGGGAGCGGGGCATTTTGCGCCGGATGCAGAGCACCCCCTTGTCAAGTGCGTCGTTCATCGCCGGGCAAATGACGGCCCGCGTTCTGCTGGGCTTCGTGCAGGCGGTCGTCGTCCTGCTGATTTCGCGATTTGTGTTTGACGTGAACGTGGAGGGATCGTGGGGGCTTTTGTTTCTGTTGATCCTTCTGGGGACGCTCACGTTCATGTCGATGGGATTCATCATCGCGTCACTGTCAAGAACCCCGGAGACGGCCGGGCCCATCGCCGGTCTGATTTCATTTCCGATGATGTTTGTCGGGGGAATCTTTTTTCCGCTCAGAGATATGCCGGACATCTTGCAGCCGGTGGTTCATGCTCTTCCCATCAGTTGGTTGAGCACCGCATTGCGGCAGGTGATGAACGAGGGAGCCGGATGGACGGATGTGCTCATGCCGGGGGGAGTTCTTCTGGCGTGGCTGGCGGGTTCTTTTTTGGTGGCGGCACTCACGTTTCGCTGGGATGTGAAATGAGCTCATGATTTGGGGAGTCGGCACCGATTTGGTGGAACTTCGGCGGATCGGAAAAGCCGGTGTGCTCCGGCTGGCCCGAAGAATCCTGACGGATCGGGAAAGGGAGCACCTTCCCGGAACGGATCTCCGGCGACTCGAGTTTGTGGCCGGGCGTTTTGCGGCCAAGGAAGCCGTGGCCAAAGCGTGCGGAACGGGAATCGGGGAATTTCTGTCATTCCGGGATATCGAGATCCTGAGCGATGCCCGCGGCAAGCCGCAGGTCAGACTCCATGGGGAGAAACTCCGAACGCTGTGGCAGGGGGCCCGGGTGAGGGTGCATGTGTCCATTGCGCACAGTGACGGCCATGCCATGGCTTTTGCCGTGGTGGAACACGTGCAGAATGATTCCCTGCGGCCGGCGGATGCCGAAGATGTCTGAAGAGGCCCGGGATTCCCGGATGAGACGGGAATCCGGGTTTTTTCATGCCGTGATGCCGGTGCCTTCGGGAACGGACGAGGCTTCCTTGGTCCGGTGCGGGCATATCCATTCCCGGGTGGACATACATTTACAATGCGGTTAGGAGGGACAGACCTTGTATCTGGTCACCGCGGAGGAGATGCGCGAGCTGGACCGGCAAACCATCGAACACTACGGCATTCCCGCCGTTGTGCTCATGGATCACGCCGGGAAAGCCGTGGCTTCGGAAATCTTGAAGCGACACCCCCGGCCGGGGCGGGTCACCATCCTGGCGGGAACGGGAAACAACGGGGGAGACGGATTCGCGGCCGCCCGTCATTTGCGACTGGGCGGCTGGGACGTGAGCGCCTGGCTGGTGGGAGAGGAGAGAAAACTGACTTCCGGGGCGAGGGTGTTTCATGACTCGCTGAACAAATGGGAAACGGTGAAAACGTTCCGCCCCGATCGCGAGGAGGAGCTCATCGCGGATCTTCGCCGGGCCGATGTCGTTCTTGATGCATTGGTGGGAACGGGGGCCCGCGGACCGCTCCGGCCGTTGATGGCGCAAGCGGTCCGGTTGCTGGAGGGGCATCGTCCCCGATGGGTCTTCTCCGCCGACATCCCGAGCGGAGTGGACACGGACACGGGAAACGTGTCCGGGGAGGCGGTTCGCGCGGATGTGACGGTCACGTTTCAATATCCGAAATGGGGTCACTACCTGCGCCCCGGCGCGGATCACGCGGGTGAAACCGTGGTGGCGGACATCGGCATCATGCCCCCGCATCCGGGTTCTTCCCTGGAACCGAAGTCGCGGATCAATCACCCCGGACTGTGGCGGGAGCATCTCGTTCCGAGAGATCCGTGGTCGCACAAGGGGACGCACGGACACCTGCTGATCATCGGAGGAGCGGAAGGAATGCCGGGAAGCGTTCGGATGGCCGCGGGGGCCGCCTGGCGGGCGGGAGTGGGGTATGTCACCCTGACGGTGCCCGAATCGGAGCGAATGACCCAGCAGGCGTCCGCCGTTCAGGAAACGGTGTGGAGCTGGCCGGGGCAGGGAACGTTTCATCCCGACAGCAGCGAATGGTTTTCCCGGAGAAAAAACCGTTTCTCCGCCGTGGTTGCCGGCCCCGGACTCGCCCGGTTTCCCGGAGAGGACGTTTGGCTGCGAAAGCTGTTGGAACGCGTGGATGTCCCGCTGCTGTTGGATGCGGACGCACTCAACATCCTGTCGGATCATCCGGAGCTGGAACCCTTGCTTCGCGACCGCTTGACACCGGTCGTGCTCACCCCCCATCCCGGTGAAATGTCGCGTCTTCTCCGGACACGGACGGCCATCGTGGAATCGGACCGCCCGGGCGCGGCCCGAACGCTGGCCGGACGGACGGGTGCCGTGGTTGTGCTCAAGGGAAGATACACCCTGATTGCGACGCCGGACGGACGGTGCATCCTGAACACCACCGGCGGTCCCGCCCTGGCCAAGGCGGGATCGGGCGATGTTCTGTCCGGATTGGTCGGGGCATTGCTCGCCCGGGGAATTCCCCCCGTGCAAGCGGCGTCGATGGGGGTCTGGCTGCACGGGCGGGCGGGAGAGTTGTGCGGCCCTCCCCATTCGGTGACATTCGCGAATCTCCTGGAAGCCATCGGTCCGTTGTTCGCCGATTTGTCGACAAAGGTCCCTGACTAACCGACACATTTCCCGGGAAATGGACGGTGAAGTCGAACATGTGTCGGAGATTCCGGTTCCTTGCCGCAATGATGTTGCTGGCGGCCCTGGTGCTCGCCGGTTGCGGAACCAAGGATGCTCAGGACGTGGTTCGTGAGCTCTCCAAACGTTCGGAAGAACTGGAGTCCTACATGAGTCACGGAAAAATGACCATCCTGACCGGCAAGGAACCCCAGGAATACGATGTGGAAGTCTGGTACAAAAAACCGGACCATTACCGTGTGGCCCTGAAAAACCGGAAAAAAGACGTGGTGCAAATTTTGTTGCGCAATCAGGACGGGGTCTACGTGTTGAGTCCCCATCTGAAAAAAAGTTTCCGGTTCCAGAGCGACTGGCCCAAGTCCAGCGGTCAGGTGTACCTCTACCAGTCCTTGTTGGCAAGTATTCTGGATGATCAACAGCGGGTGTTTGAAGCCAAGGGCAAGGAATACAAATTTGAAGTGTCCGCCAAATACCCGTTCAGACAAAACGGTGTCAAGCAGCGCATCCTTCTGGACGAGGATCTGAACCCGAAGCGTGTGGAGGTCCTGAATGAAACCGGACAAGTGCTGGTGACCATGGAGTTTGACCGGTTCCAACCGGACGCTTCGTTTGACGCGGATGCATTTGAAATGCAGCGAAACCTGAATTCGGTGACACCGGAGTCGCGGGAAACGCTGGCCGGAGCAAAAAATCAGCGGAATGAAGCCGTGGCGGCCGTCGCACCGGGATACATCCCGGAAGGAAGCCGGCTGGTGGACGAACAGACCGTGAAATCCCTGGATGGTGAAGTGGTGATCATGCGGTTTGCGGGCAAGACGCCGTTCACCCTCACGCAGAGACATCCGCGGGCGTCCGCGCAGGGGATTCCCGCTCTCGGCCACCCGGTGGATCTGGGCGGCACGGTCGGAGTTTTGCTGGAGTTGGGCGACAGAAAGCGGCTGTCCTGGATTCATGACGGCATCGAATTTGAGTTGCTCGGCGAACTGGGGACGGAAGACATGATGGCCATCGCCGCATCCACCATCGACCAACCCTCCAAGTGACGGATGGTTCGCCGCGTTCATTTGGCGGGAGAACATCGCAAGGGCACCGAAAGGGGAGCGAAGAATGACGTTCGCCTCTTTTTTTTGTGTGCCGGTTTGAAACTCTGGTATAATAGTGCCAGTTTCAACCCTATTGCGAAGGATGAACGACTTCGATGGCGAAGCAACCGCTGATGGTGGAACGCACTTCATACTTGACGCTTTTGTACAGGAAAAGCCCGTTGCTTCGGGCACTGGAAACGGGTCTCTTTCTGGCGGGCTTCGCTCTTTTGTTTCTGCGGTTTTCACCGGAAAGCCCGGAGCTTCTCCGGTGGTCCGTGGCTTTGGCCGTGATCGTGCTGACGGTCACTCCCGCCGTGTATCTCCTGGCGGTCATGCCGACGTACACCCTGTATCCCGACCGTTTGGTGGTTCGCAAGGGAAGGCGGGAAGAGGAATGGCCGCTGGCGGAGATGGAAAAGGAATACGGTCTCCCGTACATCTACACCGTTCGGGGACGCCGGGTGCATGTGCTGGCGGGAAACCGGTTTTTGCAAGAGCTGAACGTTCGCTTGGAAGGGGTCAAACGTGGCTGGAATCATCAATGACTTCCCGCCGTATGCGCGGGATACCGTCGTGGAAGTGAATTTGGATGCGATCGCGCACAATGTCTCCGCTTTCCGGCGACATCTGCCGGCCGGAACGGAAATCATGGCCGTGGTCAAAGCGGATGCATACGGGCACGGGGCAATCCCGGTGGCGCGGGAGGCGCTTGCCGCAGGAGCCACCCGGATCGGTGTGGCCTTCGTGGATGAAGGGATTCAGCTCCGGCGTGCCGGCATCACGGCTCCGGTCCTCGTGCTGGGATACACGCCGCCCCGCGCGGCGGAATATGCCCTTGCCCACGACCTCACGCTGACCGTGTATTCGGAGGAAAGTCTCGAAGCGGTGGAACAGGCGGCCGCCCGCCTCGGGACCCGGGCAAAGATTCATGTCAAGACGGACACCGGCATGGGGCGCATCGGTCTCAAGCCGGGAGAAGTACTCCCCTTTGTGAGGAAGGCACTGGCTTGTGCCCACGTGGAAGTGGAAGGATTGTACTCCCACTTTGCCACGGCCGACGAACGGGACACCGCGTATGCCCGCCGTCAGGAAAGGGAGTTTGCCGGGATTGTGGAAGAAATGAACCGGGAGGGCATTCGGATTCCGGTTCTCCATCTTGCCAACAGTGCCGGTGCGATCGCGTTTCCCGAAGGGGCCAACAGCTTGATCCGCTTGGGAATCAGCATGTACGGGTTTTATCCGTCCGCCGAAGTCAATCGCGAATCGGTGGCATTGATGCCGGCGCTCTCGTTCAAGACCCGGATCGTTCATCTGCACCGTCCGGCCGAAGGGACGGGCATCAGTTACGGACGAACTTACATCGCCCGGGGGGACGAAACCATCGCCGTGATCCCGGTTGGATACGCCGACGGATTCAACCGGCTTTTGTCCAACCGGGGGTTTGCGCTCGTGCGGGGCCGGCGCGTGCCGGTGGCGGGGCGCGTGTGCATGGACCAGACGATGCTGGACGTTTCTTCGGTGATGCCGGTGAACGTCGGCGATGAGGTGGTGCTCTACGGCGTCCAGGGGGACGAGAGGATCACGGTGGACGAAGTGGCCTCGCTGTTGGGAACGATCCATTACGAAGTGACATGCATGCTGGGAGCGAGAGTTCCCCGCATTTACATGAAAAACGGAAAACCCGTTCACATCGTGAACCGGTTGACCCAGCATCCGTCGAAACCGCTTGATCTTGCGTGACGGGAAGGCTGCATCGGTGCGGTTCGGCAAGTGTCGGTCGGGCATGCCTTGTCTTTATCCAAGTTTCGGGAAGGAATTTTCAGTACGAAGACGAATAGAGTAGACTATGTGTCATCATATGGCTCTTCCTTATGTAGGAAATGAAAGTATATTTTTGCAACCACAACGTCATAATGCTAGTATTGATAGGGAATGCATAACGGTGATGATTGGTTGGGGGTGCTTCAGTTGTCCGGTACCAAGCGAATCATGATCAGCCTGCCAACGAATCTGCTTCAGGAAGTGGACGGGATCGTTGCCCGGGAGAATCTGAGCCGCAGCGAAATCATCCGCCGAGCGATGAAGATGTATGTGCAGGAACGAAAGAAACGCATCATTCGCGAAATGATGCAACGAGGATACATGGAAATGGCCAGGATCAACCTCAACATCGCTTCCGAAGCGTTCGCGCTGGAAGAAGAGGCTGAAGACACTTTGGACCGTTTGGTTAGCGGGGTGTAACGGGCTTGATAGTCAAACGTGGCGATGTGTATTTTGCAGATCTCTCCCCCGTGGTCGGATCCGAACAAGGTGGGGTTCGGCCCGTCTTGGTCATTCAAAACGATATTGGGAACCGGTTCAGCCCCACCGTCATCGTCGCCGCGATTACCGCCCAGATTCAAAAGGCCAAGTTGCCCACCCATGTGGAGATCGACGCCAAGACGTACGGTTTTGACAGGGATTCCGTCATCTTGCTGGAACAGATCCGGACGATTGACAAGCAACGCTTGACCGACAAGATCACGCATCTGGATGAGGAAATGATGAACCGGGTCAATGAAGCCCTGATGATCAGTTTGGGCATCATCGATTTCTGAGAATGGAAAAGGATTCCGTTCTCTTTTTTGTTTCCGGAACTTTTGTTGAAAGAACGGCTGTGTTATCGTAAAGGGGGGGATATTTCAAAATCATCTGATCCCATGTTGCGATCTTCCCCCGTTTTCATTGATGTGTGATCAAGGAGCCTTACACATGGACGACCGTCTCAGACGATATTACGAAAAATTGCTGGCATCCCACATGAAAGACCCGCGCGAAGATCATTTGTACAGCGCCGGGCAACTCAGCAAGTGGTTCATGGAGAAACGCATTCCTCCCGAGGAAGTGATCAATCTCCACATTTCCACCGTTCGCAAGCTGGTTCCCGACCTGCCGCCGGAAGTGACCCACTCTTTCAATCTCCTGCTGGAAGTGATGGTGGGATACGGCTTGGCATACCGCGATCGCGAACACCTGATGGATTTGCACCGGGAACTGGAAAACGAGATCGAAGTGGCGGTCGGCATGCAGCAAACGTTGCTTCCATCCGCTCCCCCCGACCCCCCGGGACTGGAGATCGGCGTGCTCAGCGTGGCAGCCAGGCAGATGAACGGCGATTATTACAACTTCGTGGATCACGGAAACGGTCTCCTCGGCGTGGCCGTTGCCGACATCATCGGGAAAGGCATTCCCGCCGCCCTGTGCATGTCGATGATCAAATACGCCATGGACCGGTATGACGACCAGGCTCTTTCTCCGTCGGAAATCCTGCGCGGTCTCAACACCGTCGTGGAGCGCAACGTCGACCCCAGCATGTTTATCACCATGATTTACGGGGTATATGACACGTTGAACCATGAATTCCGCTACGCCACGGCCGGACACGAACCCGGTCTTCATTATTCCGCGGCTGAAGACGGATTTCGGGACCTGGAAACCAAAGGCTTGATCCTCGGTGTGCTCCGCCATGTCGATTATCCGGAATTTACCGTCCGGCTTGATCCGGGAGATGCCATCATCCTTTTTTCTGACGGGGTGACCGAGTGTCGGCTGGAAAACGGTGATTTTCTGGAACGGGATACCCTGATCGCCGTCATCCGCGAACAGATCGATCTTCCGGCCCAACAGGCCGTGGAAGCGATTCATCAGCGGCTTTACGAAATGAGCGGTTACCGGATCCGCGATGACCAGACGATCCTGCTCATCAAGAGAAGCACGGACTGACACCGCATGCCGGGAAGCTTCATCGGACAGGAGGTTGATCGAATGAATCTGACCCTGAGAGAAACCATAGACAAGGATCAGACCTTTATTCTGCACGTTGCCGGGGAAGTGGACGTCTACACGGCTCCCGCCCTGAGGGAAAAGCTGCTTCCCCGGTGTACGGGAGATCGGAAGGTCGTGGTGGATCTGTCGGGAACCACGTATATCGACAGCACCGGGCTGACCGTGTTGATCGGCGCCTGGAAGTCGCAAAAAGGGTCCGGAGGCAAGTTGGTCGTCACCGGATTGAACGACCGGCTTCGCCGATTGTTCCAGATCACCCGACTGGAAGACCACATCGAGATTGAAGAACGAGTGCAGGAGGATGGCCAATCATGAGAGAAAAGCCCCTGGATTGGGTCAATTTGACGATTCCCGCCAAACCGGATTATGTGGGGATCGCCCGCCTAGCCGTCTCCGGGATCGCCAACCGGATGGGTTTTTCCTATGACGATATCGAAGATTTGAAGCTGGCCCTTTCCGAAGCATGCACCAATGCCGTGGATCATGCCTACTGCGGAGGTGAAGGGGAAATCGAGGTCAGCTGCAACATCTTCCCCAACCGTCTGGAGATCGAGGTGGTTGACCGGGGCACGAGCTTCGACGTCAAGGAGGTGGAAGAGCGGACGGGACCGATCGAGCCGGATCCTTCCAACACCTTGAGGGAGCGGGGGCTTGGACTCTACCTGATGAAAACGCTCATGGACCACGTGGATATCAAAGGAGACAACGGCGTCATCGTGACGATGACCAAGTATATCCGAAAGGACGTGGTGGAATCTCATGCCGATCCGTCCGCAACATTCCCCGCTGACAGATGAACAGGTGTTGGAGCTGATTCAGGCATTTCAACGGGACGGGGATGGAGGGGCACAGGCGCGGCTGGTGGAGCATTTTCGTGAACTGGTCGAAACGCTTGCGTTCAAATTCGCCCGCGGTTCGGAAACTCACGAAGACTTGGTCCAAGTGGGAATGATCGGGCTGATCGCTTCTATCAAACGCTTTGATCCCACCATCGGCCGAAGCTTCGAAAGCTTTGCCGTTCCCACCATCGTCGGTGAAATCAAACGCCATATCCGGGACAAAACCTGGAGTGTGCATGTGCCGAGGAGAATCAAGGAACTCGGACCGCGGATCAAAAAAGCGGTGGAAGATCTGACCACCCGTTTGCAACGCTCGCCGAGAGTGGATGAAATCGCACGGTATCTGGGCGTCAGCGAAGAGGACGTGCTGGAAACGATGGAGATGGGGCGCAGTTACAACGCCGTGTCCGTGGACAGCCCCATTGAGGCCGGCACGGACGGCAGCCAGGTCACGCTCCTGGATCTCGTCGGACAGGAAGACGAGGGGTACGACCGGGTGGACCGGAGACTCCTTCTGGAGAAGGCGTTCCATGTGCTGAACGACAGGGAGAAGGAAATTTTGCGAATGACCTTTTTCGAAAATCTCAGCCAGAAGCAGGCGGGTGACCGGCTGGGGATTTCCCAGATGCATGTTTCCCGGCTGCAAAGGCGGGCGCTTGAGAAAATGCGCAAAGCGATCCGGATGGAAGTTTCGGAAGTCATTTGACCTTCATCTTCGTTTTTATCCGAACCGCTCGCCGGGATGAGTCCCGGCCCGAATTCGTGTCACAGGCTCCGGGGCGCGGACGGTTTTTTCGGCCGCTTCGCGCGCTGAGCGGGAACGCATGACATCTCCCCGGAGCAAGCCCGCTTTTTTCCGGAAAAAGCGGACGGGAAAGGAATCGGGAAAGTGCCGCAGCGAGTGCCTGGCCAGCGGGCACGTTTTTTTTTGTTTTTGAATTCGCCGTCACTCAAATGTCGTCCATTTTTCCGCAAACAACGATGATGGATCGCTCCCTGTCCGATACAATGGGAAATGATCTCGGTGAACTGCCGTCGCCCGTCTTTCTCCGGAGGACGTGCCGCGGGAAAGGGGGGCGTGGGCGGTTTGCCCGTCAGGATCCATGTCAAAGGTGGGATGCGAATGGACCGTGAACAGATGTACGGGGTGGTCGCCGGAGAACTCGGGTTGAAACCGGGTCAGGTCAAGGCGGCGATCGAATTGATGGAAGAAGGAAACACCATTCCTTTCATCGCCCGCTACCGCAAGGAACGGACCGGGGAGCTGGACGAAGAGCAGCTGCGGGCCGTGGAGGAGCGTTTTCACTATCTCACCCAGCTTCAGGAACGGAAAGAGGAAGTCATCCGACTCATCGACGAGCAGGGAAAACTGACGGATGAGCTCAGAGAGCGGATTCTCGCTTCCGTCAAACTGCAGGAAGTGGAAGACCTGTACCTGCCGTTCCGGCCGAAGCGGAAGACCCGTGCCTCCGTCGCCCGGGAGAAGGGACTGGAACCGCTGGCGCGGCTCATGGCCGAAACGGAGAATCCGGAGAAAGTCCGTGAGGCGGCTTCCGGATTCGTCGGCGAAGAACGGGAAGTGGAGAGCGCGGAAGCGGCTCTGCAGGGAGCGATGGACATCCTGGCGGAAGAACTCTCGGAGGATGCCGACATTCGCAGCTGGGTGCGTGAATACACCTGGAAGAACGGCCTTCTCGTCTCCCGGGCCAAAGATCCCGAGCAAAGATCCAACTACGAAATGTATTACGAATTCAGCGAACCCGTACATAAGATGCCGTCTCACCGCGTCCTCGCGGTCAACCGGGGAGAGCGGGAAGAGATGCTGAAAGTGAAAGTGGAAGTACCGGAGGAACCGGTTCTGGAGCGGCTGTACGGCTTTTTCCCGGTGAAAAATCCGTTCATTGAGGAGCTGGTGGCCGATTCGTACAAACGGCTGATCGCTCCTTCGATCGAGCGCGAAATCCGTTCCCTGATGACGGAGCAGGCGGAGGAACAGGCAATCAAAATCTTCAGCGAAAACCTGCGCCATTTGCTGCTTCAGCCGCCGGTCCGCGGAAAGACGGTCTTGGGCATCGACCCGGCGTACCGGACGGGGTGCAAGTGGGCCGTGGTGGACGATACCGGAAAAATGCTGGAAGTGGGTGTGATTTATCCCACTCCGCCGAAGCCGAAGATCGAGGAATCGAAGCGGGAAGTGTTCCGGTTGCTCGACAAGTATCCGATCGAAATCATCGCCGTCGGCAACGGCACCGCTTCCCGGGAAACGGAAGCGTTCGTGGCCGAAACGATCCGCGAATCCGGCCGGTCCAATCTGGTGTACATCATCGTCAATGAAGCGGGTGCCAGCGTCTACTCCGCTTCCAAATTGGCCAAGGAAGAGTTTCCGGATCTCGACGCCGCACGCCGCAGCGCGGTTTCCATTGCCCGCCGCCTGCAGGATCCCCTGGCCGAATTGGTGAAAATCGATCCCAAATCGGTGGGCGTGGGGCAGTATCAACATGACGTTTCCCAGAAACGGCTGGGAGAAAGCCTGAAGAACGTGGTGGAATCGGCGGTCAACTACGTGGGCGTCGACGTCAACACGGCTTCGACCGCCCTGTTGCAGTATGTGTCGGGCATTTCCGCTTCGGTGGCGAAAAACATCGTGAAGCGGCGTGAGGAAATCGGCCGCTTCCGCCGGCGGGAGGAACTGAAAGAGGTCCCCCGGCTGGGAGCCAAAACCTACGAACAGTGCATCGGGTTCCTGCGCATTTTCGACGGAGACAATCCGCTGGACAAAACGCCGATTCACCCCGAATCCTATCCGGTCGTGGAGCGGCTCTTGGCGGAGCTGGATGTTGCCGCCGACGACATCGGCACTCCGGCACTGGCCGATGCATTGAAACGGGTGGACGCGGAAACGATGGCCGCCAAACTGGAATGCGGAGTTCCCACCTTGCGCGACATCATCGAGGCGCTGCTCCGGCCCGGAAGGGATCCGCGTGACGAGCTGCCGGCCCCGATTTTCCGCTCGGACGTACTGAAAATCGAGGATCTGCACATCGGCATGCAACTCAAAGGCACCGTCCGCAACGTGGTGGATTTCGGCGCGTTTGTCGACATCGGTCTGAAAAGCGACGGACTTGTCCACATTTCCCGCATGAGCAAACGGTATGTCAGAAACCCGATGGATGTGGTCACCGTCGGGGACATTGTGGATGTTTGGGTGGCGAGCATCGACGTTCAGCGGGAACGTGTCGGTCTCAGCATGGTGCCGGTGGTCGCCGGGGAAGAGGAATCCCGGACGGAGTGAACCGTCGGACGAGAAACAACAGATGCCAAACCGGCCGTCCGGATTTCGGACGGCCGGTTTTTTATCGCGGGGATTGGCGGTGACGGGGGAGTCAGGCTCCCGGTCCCCGCTCCCGATACTGAAACCAGCATTCGTTCAAAAAGCGGATCTGTCGCCGGTCCTTGGCCAAAAACGCCCGCATGAGCTGTTTGACCAGCCAACTGGGCATGGATGGGTTCCCCCTTGTCATCGACATGTTGGTTCAGTTTATGATGAAATGAGGATGTCCCGTGCATTCGCCAAGCGGCCGGCGTATGACCGGAAGGGAGGAAGGGCATGACCGACGCGGAGCTTCAGGCGTGGGTGGAAACATTGTCACGGAAGCGGTTCGGCCGTACGTTCCGTCATCGGGCGGTATTCAATCATCGGCTCAGGACCACCGCCGGAAGGTATATGCTCCGGGACCACCGGATCGAGGTGAATCCCCGGTACCTGGAAGTGTACGGACGGGAGACGGTGGAAGGCATTTTGCTGCATGAGTTGTGCCATTACCATCTGCATCTGTCGGGGAAAGGATACCGGCACCGGGACCGGGATTTCCGTCACTGGCTGGCGAAGGTGGGAGGATTGAGCGTGGCGCCGCCGCTCGACCCACGGCCTGTCTCCAACCCTGTCCGGTATCGGGTCATATGCCAAGGTTGCAGGAAAATCTATTTCAGGAAACGAAAAATCGATGTGAACCGGTATGTCTGCGGGAGTTGCCGGGGACCGCTGCGATTGGAACCGGCTGACTTCGGCCGGGAGTGATCGATGACCGCCGGCCCGGCAAACGAAAGGGGCCGGTCGGAAGCGGGGCCCGGAGAACCTGAGCGGCCGGATGACGAACGGGGAGGGGAAAACCGGTGAGCATGACGTTGAATGATTGGTTTGCCAAAGGAATGACCTGGGACGAGTATGTCGCGTCCATGTCCACCAACCGGGAACGGATGATGGGGATTTATGAACAGGTGAAGTTGGAGCGGGAAGAAGAGGAGTTTTTCCGTCAGGGTGCGGATCTCGACTGGAGAGTCATCGTGCTGACCGCGGACTGGTGCGGGGATGCCATGCTCTGTTTGCCGATCTTCCGCAAAATCGCCGAAGCGGCGCGTTTTGAGATGAGTTTCCTCATCCGTGACGAAAACCTGGAACTGATGGATCAATATCTCACCAACGGCACATCCCGTTCCATCCCCATCTTCATCCTGATTGACCGGGAAGGGCGGGAACGGGCCGTGTGGGGCCCGCGGGCACCCGAAGTGCAGGCGTTGGTGGATGAAGTTCGGGCGACTCTTCCGCCGAAGGATGACCCGAAATTTGCGGAAAAGCAAAAAGAAGTGTACCGCGGGCTGAAAGACCGATTTTGCACGGACCGCCGGTTGTGGCAATTCGTGAAAGACGATGTCCGCAGAAAACTGGAAGCGGCTTGGCAAAAGCAAAACGGATGATTCGGAGACGTTTCAAACGGACGGGCAAAGTTTCGGGAACAAGCGGAAAGAGGGAACCGTGATGAAAACTTGGAACGTGGGATTCATCGGACTGGGGATCATGGGCCGATCCATGAGCAAAAACATTCACAAGGGAGGATTTCCCGTTACCGTCTGGAACCGGACGGCACACAAAATGGACGAGGCCGCCCGATGGGGAGCGGAAACCGCCGCTTCCCCCAAAGAGTTGGCGGAAACGTGCAACCTGATCATCACCATGGTGGGCGACACCCCCGATGTGGAGGAGGTGGCACTCGGAGAACACGGCTTTCTCCATGCCGCCAAGCCGGGAACGGTGTGGGCGGACATGAGCACCATCTCTCCGGATGCCACCGTGCGGCTGGCCCGCACCGCCGCGGAAAAAGGGGTCCGGATGCTGGATGCACCGGTTTCCGGCGGTGATGTCGGAGCGAGAAACGGTACGCTGTCCATCATGGTGGGCGGGGAAGCCGATGTGCTGGAGGAAGTGCGCCCGGTATTGGAAACGATGGGCACGATCGTTCATTGCGGTCCCGCCGGCGCCGGGCAAACGGTGAAAGCGTGCAACCAAATCCTTTGCGGGCTCAATCTCCTCGGCATGGTGGAAGCGATGGCGCTGGCGAAAAAGTCAGGGGTGGATCTTGAAAAAATGCTGGAAGTCACCACGCGGGGAGCGGGGGGCTCCTGGGCGTTGTCCAATCTGGGGCCCCGCATTGTGCGCGGCGATCTCGCGCCGGGATTCTCCGTGAAATTCCAGCAAAAGGATCTCCGCATCGTACTCGGCGAAGCGGAACGGCTTCAGCTGCCCCTTCTGGGCACCGCGACCGTTCACCAACTCCTTCGCTCCGTTCAGGCGCACGGCGGCGACGAAGACGGCACCCATGCGCTGGTTCGCGTGATGGAACAATTGGGCCGTGTGTCCATCACGCCGCGCAACGAAGAGTGACACCATCGCTGCATCCGATCCGGTGCGATTGCAAGCATTGACGCAGGTTTCCGGGCATTTTCGTCCTGGCTGCTTCCGGAGCTTGCCGCGGAAAGCGCCGCATCGGAGAACCATTGACACCGGGCTTGACGCCCGGTTTTTTTATTTGCCTCGGAGCATTGCTGCCGGAGAGCCCATTCCCCCCTTTCATCATTGTGGCCGCGCGGGCTGGATGGGGGTTCCGCAAGAGTATATTTTTCGCCAAATACCTTGTCACAAATAGTAATATGAGATATGATGTATATCAGGAGATGATGCATATGAGCACCATTTCAACCGAGCTGATCCGGGGCCACACGGCCACCATCATTTTGAACGTGCTCCGGCAAGGTGACAGTTACGGATACGAAATCTACAAGCAGATCCTGAAGTTGAGCGGACATCGGTACGAACTGAAGGAAGCCACATTGTACACGGTGTTTCGCCGTCTGGAGAAAGAAGGGTACATCGTTTCCTACTGGGGAGATGAAAGCCAGGGGGGACGGCGAAAGTATTACCGCATCACGGAATCCGGAAGGGAGTATTACGAGCGGAGCGTTCAGGAGTGGCAATTCGCCAGGGAGATTCTCGACCGTTTGATCAAAGGGGGGTTGAACGATGGCAAAGATGAATGATCGGCTCGACCGGAAAATCCGGGAGCATTTTGATCGATTGTTCGAAGGAGTGGGTTCCAGTCAGGCGCTCTATGAGTTGAAGGAGGAACTGGTCAGCAATCTCAAGGAAAAAATCGCCGATTACCGGGAACGGGGCATGGATGAAGACCAGGCGTTCAAGGAAGCCGTGATCTCCATGGGAGATTTGAGCGGATTGGTGGAGGACATGCGGGGGATCGGACAGGATGAAGCCAAGCGTTCCGTGTATTCCGCCAAGAACTTGCGCATGTCTGCCGCATCCATCGTGACGGGGACGCTCCTGGTTTTGTTCGGCCTGTTCACCTCCGCGATGCTGTATTTCATGAACCATTCCTGGGAAACCGCGGTGGATCCCGCCATTTTCTCCGTCGGAGGAGGGGCGCTCATCGTCTGGGGAGCGCTGACGAGAGAAACGCGCAAGAAATTCGGGATGACCCGCATTCGGGCCGGGCTGTATGCCCTTGCGATCGGACTCCTCCTGTTTTCGCTGTATTCTTCCGTCAAAACGGCATTGGTCACCCATGACACGGCGATGGGCGTATCCGCGATGATGGTCTTTTTCCTGCCCGCCGTCGGATTGTGGCTGGGGCTGGTGCTGACCGGGCCGGACCGTCGGAAGACCTGAGCAAGGAAAAATCGAAGGAAACGGAGTGTTCACGATGACCCGAACGATGGCGCAATCCGGATGGAAGGCGATGGTGTTGTGGTTGTTCGTCATCAATCTGGGCGTCGCATTCGGCGCCGGACTGTATGAAGCGCGGGTGGTGATTCCGGGCTTTGCCCAATCTCCCCCGGAAACTTGGCCCAACACGGGACTGTTGTTCTGGGTGTATGTCACGACCGTTCCCCTGACCCTGCTCACGCTTGCCTCGATCTTCGCCGCATGGAAAACGAAAGGTGCACGACGGAAATGGTATCTCTTGGCGGTGGTCGTCATTCTGGTGGAACGGGCGGCCACGTTTTCCTACTTCATTCCCACCATGGCCGGTCTGATGGAATCTTCCGGTCTTCCCGCGTCGGAAGTTCTGGACACGCTTTCCACCTGGATGCAACTGAATCACGGTCGGCACATCCTGACGTTCACCGGTTGGATGGCGGCTCTGAAAGCCCTGGTGTCGGGATGAAGACATTCACGCCCTTTCCCGGCAAAGGTGAAGGCCGTTTCGGGGAAAGGGCATTTTTCCGTTGGTTTGCCCGCGACCGGCGAGGCGATTGCGGCGAGCGAAGAAGGAGCGGTTCCATGCATGAACCGTCCTTTTGCGGGTCAGAGTATGGATGGAAGGAGGTGACCGTCATGCGAAAGGACACATATTATGTGTGTGTTGACATGGGGACGCTTGCAGGAGAGATCCGGACGGAGAAACTGAACAACAGTTCTTTCCATGAATACGAAATCCGCGCCACACCCGAAGAAATCGACCGGTTGGGCATGCTCTTTGAAAAATTGCAGGATGCCGATTGGAAACAGTTCACCCGGGCGCATGTTCCCAACCTGGACACCGAAATCGGCGAAGAACTGCAATCGGACCAGTGGCTGGACAGGATCTACCGGATGATCCATCAGCTCGGCACGGAAGAGACTCGCCGGCAGTTGGAAGAGACGGGACTGGTCAAAGGAAGGGACCGGTGAAGCGCAGGTCTTCCCGGCGGCACGAGGGATGAGCGGCTTGTTGCGGAAGCCGTCTTCATTCAGGCCGCACGGATCGCGGGTTGAAACGTACATGGGCTTCGGCACTGTCCGGATGCAAAAAAAATCGGTTCATCGTGAAAAAAATGCTTGACTGGGACGACGGACCGTGCTAATTTATTAATTGTCGCTGATGCAATCACGCACTGCGGCAGAACGAGACAAAAAAAGCAAGAAAAAACTCTTGCAAAAAAGAAATAAATCGATTATAATCATAATCGTCGCTGAGATACACGAAGCATTCCTCAGTAGCTCAAGGGTAGAGCGGCCGGCTGTTAACCGGTAGGTTGCAGGTTCGAATCCTGCCTGAGGAGCCAGATCACGGAGAGATACTCAAGTGGCCGAAGAGGACGGTTTGCTAAACCGTTAGGGGGTCATCAGACCCCGCGAGGGTTCGAATCCCTCTCTCTCCGCCAGATCTTTGACCTTTTCGTGGCCCGTTGGTGAAGCGGTTTAACACACCAGCCTTTCACGCTGGCATTCAGGGGTTCGAATCCCCTACGGGTCACCAAATCGGCGGCTCGAGACCGGGCCGCTTCTTATATGGAGCTGTGGTGTAGAGGCCTAACATGCCAGCCTGTCACGCTGGAGATCGCGGGTTCGAATCCCGTCAGCTCCGCCATCATTGTGGCGACCATGGCGAAGTGGTTAACGCACCGGATTGTGGCTCCGGCATTCGTGGGTTCGATTCCCACTGGTCGCCCCATTCAATGGGGAGTAGCCAAGCGGTAAGGCAGCGGACTTTGACTCCGTCATGCGTAGGTTCGAATCCTACCTCCCCAGCCATTCCGTGACGTGAGCGATGGCTCCGCCGGCAGAGTGCCTGATCTTTCTTCGGGATCCGCGGGTGTGGCGGAATTGGCAGACGCACTAGATTTAGGTTCTAGCGCCACTGGCGTGGGGGTTCAAGTCCCTCCACCCGCACCAATCACAACTTCATAAATGACATGCGGTCGTGGTGGAATTGGCAGACACGCTATCTTGAGGGGGTAGTGGCCCTTGGCCGTGCGAGTTCGACTCTCGCCGACCGCACCAATATCATCGGGGTGTGGCTCAGCTTGGCAGAGCGCCACGTTCGGGACGTGGAGGTCGCAGGTTCAAATCCTGTCACCCCGACCATTCCATTTGCGGGTGTAGTTCAATGGTAGAACATCGGCCTTCCAAGCCGAATGCGTGGGTTCGATTCCCATCACCCGCTCCAAAGAATGAACGGAAAGGATCGCGGCATCGGCTGCGGTCCTTTCTTTTTTGCCCGGAGGGATCCGGATGAAGAACGAATTTGCCCTGATCGCGGATCTGCTGAAACGGCGGCCGGTCTTTGGCCGGGATCTCGAAGTGGACGTCGGCGACGATGCGGCCGTCATCGCCCCCGAACCGGGGCGCTCCCTGGTGCTGACCACCGATTCGATGGCGGAAACCGTGCATTTTCTCCGGAGCACGATGGAACCGGAGGACATCGGCTGGAAGCTGCTGGCGTCCAATGTGAGCGACGTGGCGGCCATGGGAGGAACACCCCGTCACGCCCTGGTCGGCGTGGCCGTGGGGGACGGGTGGACTTCCGGGGAATTGGAAAAACTGTACGCAGGTTTGTATGAGTGCGCGGAAGCTTACAAAGTCACCGTGGTCGGCGGGGACACCGTCCGGACGCCCGGACCGCTGGTGCTTCATTTGACGCTGACGGGAGATGTTCCCCGGGGAAAGGCCCTTCGGCGAAGTTTGGCCCGTCCCGGCGATGTGGTGTTTGTGACGGGGACACCCGGAGATTCGGCGGCAGGGCTGGATCTTCTTTTGCATCGCCCGGATTGGTCCGGTCGGTATCCCCGGCTGGTCCGGGCACACCGCCGCCCCGTGCCGTCCGTGGAGATCGGGCGGTGGCTGATGAAATCGGGGGTTGATCCGGCGCTGAATGACATCAGTGACGGGGTCGCGCGGGAAGCGAGGGAAATCGCGGAGGCGAGCGGCGTCCGGCTGGTGCTGGAACCGGAGCGGTTTCCTCTTTCCCGCGAGTTGGCCGACTATGCGGCACGGACCGGACAACGACCGGAAACATGGGTTTTGAACGGCGGAGAAGATTACTTGCTGCTCGGAACGATTTCTCCGGCAGGATGGGAGGCCTTTCGTGAAGAAGCAGGTCGCAGGAACTGGTTCGTCACGGCCATCGGTCGGGCGGAGGACGGAAAGCCTGGCGTGGAACTGGAAAAAAACGGCCGGCGGACGCTTCTGGAATCGGGCGGGTATCAACATTTTTCGGACGGGTGATCAAACATGAGCGGGACTTGTTCGTTTGTGACCCGAAGCGCGGAGGAAACGAAGGAACTGGCCAGACGGCTGGCGGGACTCTTGGAACCGGGAGATTGTCTGGCTCTCGAGGGAGATTTGGGAGCGGGAAAGACCACCTTTGCCCAGGGACTCGCCGAAGCGCTGGGGGTGGAAGAGGCGGTGGACAGCCCCACGTTTACCATCGTGAAAGAGTATGACGGGAATCTTCCCTTTTATCACATGGATGTCTACCGGATCGAATCCCCCGATGAACAACTGGGGTTGGAAGAATATTTTTACGGAGACGGGGTGTGCCTGGTGGAGTGGGCATCCCGGGTGGAGCCGCTTTTGCCTCCGGAAACCGTCTGGATGCGCCTGTCCGTTTTGGGGGACGGAGGACGGGAGATCCGGATCGAATCTTCACACGGGCGGGCCCTCCGGCTTTGCGGGGAGTTGTCGAAACGATGAAATTGTTGGCGATGGACACGACCACGTTGGTGATGGGTGTGGCCGTGCTGGATCTTGAGGATCACCGGTTGCTCGGGGAAATCACCACCAACTTGCACAAAAACCATTCCGTCCGGTTGATGCCCACCGTGGACGGTCTGCTCAGGGAGCTCGGCCTTTCGATGGACGACATCGGGGTGTTGGCCGTCACGTCGGGCCCCGGTTCTTACACGGGAATTCGCATCGGGGTGACCACGGCCAAAACGATTTCCTGGGCGAGGAACCTCCCGCTGTACAGCGAGTCCAGTCTGACGGTGTTGGCGATGAACGCCGGACGCTTTCCGGGAGCGGTGGTCCCGCTGTTCGACGCGCGCAGACGTCGTGTCTACACCGGCGTGTACCGAACGGAAGGACAACGTGTCACGGAAGTGATGGCCCGTCAGGTGATGCCGGTGGACGTACTGCTCGAAAAGCTGGACGCCTTGGAAGAGCCGGTGCTCTTTCTGGGAGACGATGCGGGGCGGTTTGAAGAAGACATTCGCGCCCGTCTGGGAGAACGTGCCCTGTTCGGCAATCCGGCCGACAACGTTCCCCGGGCCGGACAGCTCGCCTGTTTGTGCGCCGAACGCCATCGCCGGGGAGAGCGACCGGAAACCATGGACTTCTCACCGGATTATCTGCAGCTCACCGAGGCGGAATTGAACTGGCTCAAACGGGAAAGCGGGGAACAATGCCGTGGGTGAAAAGACGGTCGGCAAGGTGGATTTTCGTCCGATGGAGCTGACGGACCTTGCGCGGATCGAGGAAGTGGAACAACTGTCCTTCACCACGCCATGGCCGACGAAGGCGTTTTACAACGAATTGGTGTTCAACAACTTTGCGCATTACACCGTCGTGACGGTGGATGACCGGGTGATGGGGTATTGCGGGTTTTGGCTCATCCTGGATGAAGCGCACGTCACCAATATCGCCATCCATCCCGAGGCGCGGGGCATGGGGCTGGGAGAGCGGCTGATGCGCCATGTGATGAACCTTGCGCGGTCACTGGGAGCGACACGGATGACCCTCGAGGTCCGCGTTTCCAATCTGGTGGCCCAGCGACTGTACGAGAAACTCGGCTTTGTCCGTTCCGGGATTCGCAAGGAGTATTACACGGACAACCGGGAAGACGCCATAATCATGTGGGTGACACTCGATGAACAAGCAGAAACAACCGCTTATTCTGGGAATTGAAACAAGCTGCGACGAAACGTCGGCCGCGGTCGTTCGCGGCGGAAACGAGCTTCTGTCCAACGTGATTTCGTCGCAAATGGAGGTTCACCGCAAATTCGGCGGCGTGGTTCCCGAAGTGGCATCCCGCCGGCACGTGGAGCGGATCACGCACATTGTGGAGCGGGCATTGGATGAGGCCGGCGTGAAGCTTTCCGATCTGGATGCCGTTGCCGTGACTCAGGGACCGGGATTGGTGGGGGCGCTGCTGATCGGTGTGGCGGCGGCCAAGGCTCTTTCGTTCTCCGCGGGGATTCCGTTGGTACCGGTGCACCACATCGCCGGACACATCTATGCCAATCACCTGATCCGTCCCCTGGAATTTCCGCTGGTGGCCCTCGTGGTGTCCGGCGGGCACACGGAACTGATTCACATGCCAAAGCACAACCGGTACGAACGCCTGGGACGGACCCGGGATGACGCGGCGGGGGAAGCCTTCGACAAAGTGGCCCGGCTGATGAATCTTCCGTATCCGGGCGGTCCTCAGATCGACCGTCTGGCGAGGGAAGGCACCCCTCGGTATGACCTGCCGCGTGCCTGGCTGGAACCGGATTCGCTGGATTTCAGTTTCAGCGGATTGAAATCGGCGGTCATCAATTTTCTTCACAACGCAAAGCAGAGAGGGGAAGACGTGGATCACGCCGACCTGGCCGTCAGTTTCCAGGAGGCCGTGATTGACGTGCTGACGGAAAAGAGCATGAAGGCCGTGGAACGCACCGGGGTGAACCGTTTGTTGCTGGCGGGAGGCGTTTCCGCCAACAGCGGACTTCGCGAGCGGTTGAAACACCGATGCGAGGAAGCCGGCGTGGAACTTTGGATTCCTCCGCTCGCCCTGTGCACCGACAACGCGGCGATGATTGCCGCTGCCGGAACGTATCAATTCCTGGACGGACAGGTGGCCGGGCTGGATCTCAATGCGGATCCCAATCTCAAACTGGTTTGAAGGCCGGCGATGCCGCGGCGGGATACGGGCCCGTAAAAAAGCCGATGAACCGGAAAGGTTCATCGGCTTTTTTGCGTTGACCCTTCGATGCATGGAATGTGGAAAACGTGGAGAGCCTGTGGATAACTTTGTGGATAACTCCGTGACGCGGCCGGATTCGCAGGGGTGAAAACAACTGATTTTCTTGATGTGTAACGCTCTTCTCACCGGTGTGAAAAAATTGTGGAAAACTGTCGAAAAAACAGAGACAATCACATCCGGTCGGCAAACGGCCGTCGCGCCGCTGCCCGTCGCGGACGGATGAGGGGAGGGGGATTCGACGCATGGCCGGGAATGGGCCGGCGAGCCGATCATCCCTCCGACAATTCGGCCCATTCGTCCGTTTTTTCCGCCAGTGATTGTTCCAGCTCGTTCAATTGGCGGGAGAGTTCGGCACTTTTCAAAGGATCGCCGTATACTTCGGGAAGGCACAATTCTTCCTGGACGCGAGCCAATTCCCTCTCCAGTTCATCGATTTCCTTCTCCAGTTCCTCGATCCGTCGCAGCCGCTGCCTTTCTTTGCGTTGCTCTTCTTTTTCGCGTCGCCTTCGATCTTCCGATTCCCTTTGCGGTCCTTTCTTTTCCGGAGAAATCCCTTCTTGTTGTTGACGGGTTTCCAGGCGGGCCAATTCCTTTTTCTCCAGCCAGTATTCGTAACCGCCGTGCCAGTCGATGATCCCCTGCGGAGTCAGTTCCCATATTCTCGTCGCCAGCCGGTGGATGAAGTAGCGGTCGTGCGACACAAAGAGAAGTGTTCCGTCAAAATGTTCCAGCGCCTCTTCCAGGCGTTCTTTGGACTCCATGTCCAGATGGTTGGTGGGTTCGTCCATCAAGAGGAAATTGGCTTGGTTCAGCAGCCGTTTCAGCAGGGAGAGACGGGCCTTTTCTCCGCCGCTCAGGCTGTCGACCCGTTTGAACACGTCTTCCCCCGAGAAGAGAAACTGCCCCAGGTAAGAGCGGATCCCGGCATGATCCAGATGCGGATAGTCATCCCACAGTTCCTCGATCACCGTTTTGTCCGGATGCAGATCTTTCTGTTCCTGATCATACAGGTCGATGTCCACGTGGACTCCAAGTTTCAGTTCTCCCTCCAACGGCGGGATCTGCCCGGCGATCGTCTTCAATAATGTCGATTTTCCGGTTCCGTTGGGGCCCAGAAGCGCGATCCGGTCGCCCCGCTCCACTTTGACATTCAGCGCGGGGATGAGCGGGCGATCATAACCGATGACCAGTCCTTTCGTCTCCAGCACGAGTCTTCCGCTGGATGTGCCCGTCTCGAAGCGGATGGCCGCCTTTCGGTGGTCGCCGGCCGGTTTGTCGATCCGATCCATTTTTTGCAGCATTTTTTGGCGGCTTTTGGCCCGCTTGCTGGTGGAGGCGCGGGCGATGTTTCGCCGGACGAAATCTTCCAGGCGACGAATTTCTTCCTGCTGTTGTTCATACGCTTTTTCCAGTTGCTTGCGGCGTTCGTTATTCTGTTTGACGTAGCGGGTGTAATTGCCCGCATATCGCACCGTGACCCCGTTTTCCAGTTCATAGACCGCCGTCACCAGCCGGTCGAGAAACCAGCGGTCGTGCGACACGAGCAGGAGAGCTCCTTTCCAGGAGGACAGCGTTTGTTCCAGCCAGGTCACCGCCTCGACATCCAGGTAGTTGGTCGGCTCGTCCAGAATGAGCAGGTCGGGTTGTTCGAGCAGCAGTTTGGCCAGAGCGGCCCGGGTTTTTTGTCCGCCGGAAAGCCGGCTGACCGGGGTGTTTTTCCAATCCAATCCGCCCAAACCGAGTCCGGTCAGCGCTCCGCGGATCCGGGCTTCGTATCCGTAACCGCCTTTCCGCTCGAACGATTCGCGGAGCGCCGAATATTTTTCCGTGATCCGGTCGTAGCGTCCCGGGTCCGACCAGACTTCCTCGCGTCCCATCTCTTTCTCCAGTCGGCGCAATTCTTCTTCGGTTTCCCGGAGATCGCGGAACACGTTCAACATCTCTTCCCAGACCGTGCGGGAGGAGTCCAGTCCGCTGTTTTGGGCCAGATATCCGATGCGCGCCTTCCGCGAGATGTACACGTCTCCGGAATCTGCCGGGAGTTCTCCGGTGATGATGCGGATCAAAGTGGATTTTCCCGCTCCGTTCGGCCCCACCAGGGCCACCCGTTCCCCGTCGATGATCCGGAGATTGGCTTGCCGAAGGACAACCGTTCCTCCATATGTCTTTGTGATGTCTTTCGTTTCCAACAACACCGGAATTCACTCCTCCGTCTGTCTTCCGTTCCAGTGTACTGGAAGCCCGTTCATCGGGCAAACGGATCGCGACGGGTTGGTGTAAAATAGGAAAAAAGGTCGAAACGGAGGCTTGGCGCGAACTTGGAACAAAAAAAAGAACTCAGGCGTCGAATGTTGGAGATTCGTCTGAACATGCCGGAGCCGCTCAGGGAGCGGGAATCCGCCGAAATCTGCCGTCGGTTGACGGAATCGGACGTATATCGGGCGGCCGATTCGGTCCTCTTTTACATGCCCTTTCGCGGGGAGGTGGATGTCAAACCCGCGATCCTTCATGCCTGGCAGTCGGGAAAAACGGTGCTCCTCCCCAGGGTTCAAACCGCAACTCGCCGGATGAGAGCCTTCCGGGTGAACGGGTGGGACGACTTGGAAAAGGGAGCGTACGGCATACCGGAACCGAAAGAAGATCCGGACGGAATGTGGCCGCCGGAGCGGATCGATCTGGTGGTCACTCCGGGAGTGGCCTTTGACAGGAAAGGGTACCGTCTCGGTTACGGAGGCGGATATTACGACCGTTTTTTGCAGGGACTCAACCATCCCGTACGGATCGGCGTCTGTTTCAGGGAACAGATGGTTGACACCGTGTTTCCCGAACCGCATGACCAAAGGATGCGGTGGATTGTCACGCCCGATGACTGGCTCACGATCGATGGATGATGGATGAAGAATAGCGCGGAAAATCTGATTGAAATTTTTTCTGTGAGATGTATTCCATTGCTGAAGGAAAACAGGTGTTGTCTATGGTATTATGGGAATATCCTCTTTATGTGCGGCAGTTCACAAAAACCGGAGGTGCCAACCCCTTCCATGCCAGAGCATAAAATTCCCCAAGTGACGGCGAAGCGCTTGCCGCTGTATTACCGTTACCTCGAAAAGCTTCACGCCATCGGCAAGCAACGCGTTTCCTCGTCGGATCTGAGCGATGCCCTGCAAATCGACCCCGCGACCATCCGCCGGGATTTCTCCTACCTGGGCGAACTGGGCAAGAAAGGATATGGATACAACGTCACATATCTTCTCCAATTCCTGAGGGATTTTCTGAAACAGGATGAAGTGACCAACGTGGTGCTCGTCGGAGTGGGCAACCTTGGCACGGCTCTGTTGCGATACAATTTTTACCGCAGCCACAACACCAAGATTGTTGCGGGATTTGATCTGGATCCGGCCAAAGTGGGTACCGACGTCGACGGAATTCCGGTCTATGCGCTGGAACGGCTGCCCGAGGTGATCAAGCTGCACAATGTGGAAGTGGCCATCTTGACCGTACCCTTGAGCGCCGCTCAATCGACGACCGACTATCTCGTCGATGCCGGGGTCCGCGGCATCCTCAACTTCACGCCCGCCCGACTGACCGCACCTTCCCGCGTACGCATTCACAACATCGATCTGACCATTGAATTGCAAACGTTGATTTATTTTCTCAAAAATTTTCCTGGTGAAGAGTCGGATTGAGAAGACGTTCGCTCCCCGGAATTCACCCGACGTGCGGGTGAACCGGGGATGCACGCCGGCAGATTGCCTCCGGTGACGGGGGTGCCGGCGTTTTTTTGTGGGTTCGGGATTTTTCCGGAGGAGAGCTCGCCGCAGGTTCGGACATAATGTGACAACGTTTTGGGGACAATCGGGGTAACGCATTCTTTTCGGATGGAGGGTCTCGGATGAGATGGAGATGGAACAAACCCGGCCCGATGCAGGGAATGTTCGGGTGGATTTTGGTGGCGGTCGTGACGGCGCTCGTCGTGTCACCGCCGTTTCGCCGGACCGTCCGCGATGCGCTCGTGAAAGCAATGGTCCGTCTCATGCACTCGGCGGAATCCGTTCGGAAAAGCTTGGAAAACGGAAGCGGAAAAGCCCGGGCGACCGTCCATGAACTTCGTTTTCGCCAACGGGCCGCGGATGCCGAGGCAAGCGACGAGCTGAGTGGTGCTCCATCGCTGCGCGGGGAGGATTCCGGCGGGGAAGAAACGTCGAATCACGATTTCTCCGGCAACAGGGAGTTGCTTTCGGTGGAGTTCGAGGCGGACGAAAACCGGACGGACCGCGGCAGAAACCATCACAGGCATCCCAACACCGATCCCCGTCGGCGTTGATGGCCCGACGGTCCCCGTTTTCTGCGGGATGAAAAGCCTTTTTTGAAATCGGCGGCGTCCCCGGAACCATGCTCCGGGAGACGGCCGCCATTTTTTTTGCGTCGGAAAACGACCCGTCCAACAAATTTTCATTCCACATCTTGCAAAACTGAGATTGGGTGAATATCATTATAATTGTGTTAGCACTCTAGGGAGTCGAGTGCTAACAAAAATCGACGGATTTGAAACCGTGAAGGAGGTTTTCGGATGATCAGACCTTTGGGCGACCGTGTGTTGCTGGAAACCATTGAGCGTGAAGAAAAAACCGCCAGCGGCATCGTGCTGCCGGAAACCGCGAAAGAAAAGCCGCAAGAAGGCCGCATCGTGGCTGTCGGAAGCGGACGCATCGATGAGAATGGCAACCGCATCGCACTGGAAGTCAAGGAAGGCGATCGCGTCATCTTCTCCAAATACGCCGGCACCGAAGTGAAATACGGCGACAAAGAATATCTCATTCTGCGTGAAAGCGACATTCTTGCCGTCGTTGACTGATAAACATATCCCGAATCCGGGACGAGTTTCATACATCCCAACTTGTTGACGAGAGAAAGGGGAGGTTCTTCACATGGCGAAGCAAATCCGTTTCAGTGAAGAGGCCCGTCGCGCCATGCTGCGCGGTGTGGATACGCTTGCCAATGCCGTGAAAGTGACCCTCGGTCCGAAAGGCCGCAACGTGGTGCTCGAGCGCAAATTCGGTTCTCCGCTCATCACCAACGACGGCGTGACCATCGCGAAAGAAATCGAACTGGAAGATCCGTTTGAAAACATGGGTGCCCAACTGGTCAAAGAAGTGGCCACCAAAACCAACGACGTGGCCGGTGACGGAACCACCACCGCAACCGTTCTGGCTCAGGCCATCATTCGTGAAGGTCTGAAAAACGTGGCTGCGGGCGCCAACCCGATGGTTCTGCGCAAGGGCATTGAGAAAGCCGTCGCCGCTGCCGTTTCCGAGATCAAGGAGATCGCCAAGCCGATCGAGGGCAAAGATTCCATCGCCCAAGTGGCCGCCATCTCCGCCAACGATGAAGAAACCGGCAAACTGATCGCCGAAGCCATGGAAAAAGTGGGCAAAGACGGAGTGATCACCGTCGAGGAGTCCAAAGGCTTCAACACCGAACTCGAAGTGGTTGAAGGCATGCAGTTTGACCGCGGTTACATCTCTCCGTACATGATCACCGACACGGACAAAATGGAAGCCGTGCTGGAAGAGCCGTTCATCCTGATCACCGACAAGAAGATCGGAAACATTCAGGACATCCTGCCGGTTTTGGAAAAAGTCGTCCAGCAAGGCCGTCCGCTCCTGATCATCGCCGAAGACGTGGAAGGCGAAGCATTGGCCACCCTCGTGGTGAACAAACTGCGCGGAACCTTCACCGCCGTTGCCGTCAAGGCTCCCGGATTCGGTGACCGTCGCAAAGCCATGCTGCAAGACATCGCCATCCTCACCGGCGGACAAGTCATTTCCGAAGAGCTGGGTCTGGACCTCAAATCGACCCGCATCGACCAACTGGGTCGTGCGCGTCAAGTGCGCGTGAACAAAGAAGACACCATCATCGTGGACGGTTTCGGCGAGCAAAGCGAAATCAAGGCTCGCGTTCAGCAAATCCGTCAGCAGCTTGAAGAAACCACTTCCGAGTTTGACAAAGAGAAGCTGCAAGAGCGTTTGGCAAAACTGGCCGGCGGTGTGGCCGTCATCAAAGTGGGTGCCGCTACCGAGACCGAGCTGAAAGAGAAGAAACTGCGCATCGAGGACGCTCTCAACGCCACCCGTGCCGCCGTGGAAGAAGGCATCGTGGCCGGAGGCGGAACCGCGCTGGTGAACGTGATCCGCGCCGTTGAGAAACTGGAAACTTCCCTGCCGGCCGGCGACGAGAAAACCGGTGTCTCCATCATCAAACGCGCTCTGGAAGAACCGGTGCGTCAAATCGCCGCCAACGCCGGTCTGGAAGGCTCCGTCATCGTGGAGCGCCTGAAAAAAGAAGAAGTGGGCATCGGTTTCAACGCCCAAACTTCCGAATGGGTCAACATGATCCAGGCAGGTGTCGTCGACCCGGCCAAAGTGACCCGTTCCGCTTTGCAAAACGCCGCTTCCGTGGCTGCTCTGTTCCTGACCACCGAAGCCGTTGTGGCCGACAAACCGGAAGAAAACAAAAAAGAGCCCGACATGAGCGGTATGGGCGGCATGGGCGGCATGATGTGATCCGCTTCCGAAGCGGATGCAGGATTCCGCTTGGGGGTCTCCCGTTTTTCCTGAACGGGAGACCTCTTTCTTTTTGCCAAAAAAACATGCGGTCGTCGGGAGCGTCGACCGGCACCGCCCGGCCGTCGGTCCTCCGGGGCTGTTTTCCGGGGGATTTTATTTTTTTGCAGAATGTTATCCTTCCCGGTGGATTGATGGATCATTCTCCGGTGGAATTGCTCGGAAAAAAATTCATGAATAGGAAGGAATCTCCCTCTTCTTCATCAAATTCTGGAAGTGCAAAATTGACCATTGTTGGGGGAGAACCATGGACAAACAGTGGATATGGTGTCTCGTTGCTACGTTGGCGGTGGGAGCGGTGTTGCCCGGGGGAGCCCAGGCTCTTGCCTCTTCCGCCAAAAAAGCCGAAGGGGAGAGGCAACTGGCGGAAGTCAGGGATCTTTCCCGGAAGCAACGGGAGGAAGCCATGAAGGTCCGCGACCTCATGGAACGAAAGAAGGCGGAGATTTCCGAAACGGAACAGGAAATCGTCCGTTGGGACCAAAAGATCCAGGAGCTCAACCGGCAATTGGCTGACCATGAAAAGGTGCTCAAAGAACAGGAAGAGAAAGTGAAAAAGCTGGTCAGATCCCTCTATGTCAGAGGTGAACATATATACTTGATCCAGCTCCTGAAGTCGGACTCGGTGGACAGCTTTCTGCGCCGCTACGAGGTGGTCCGGCTGATCGTGGACAAAGAATCCGAGATCCTGAACGATTATGTCCGGACCAGAAACCGGCTGAAGGAGTCCAAGGCGGATCTGGAAGAAGCCCGAAACCGGCAAAAGGTTCTGCTTGACGCTTCCCGAAAGGCGGTGACCGAACTCCAGTCGGTCTACGAATCCCACAAGGAGGAACTGGATCGGCTCGCGTCCCGGGAAGAAGAGATTCTCATGAAGTTCGGCCAGTACCTGGGATACGGGAGCGGAAGATTCCGGCTTCCCACCACTCCCGGATACATATCCTGGAATTTCATGCAATGGCGCGGTTCCCACCATCACAAAGGGGTCGACTTGCCCCGACCTCCCGGAACGCCCATCTATGCCGCCGAATCGGGAGTGGTGAAACGGATCAAGGCGGATCCGGGCGGATATGGGATGTACATCGTGATTGATCACGGGGGCGGCCTCTCCACTCTGTACGCGCACATGTTCCGGCACACCATCACCGTCCGGCAGGGCGAATTCGTCCGCAAGGGCCAAAAAATCGCCGAAGTGGGGAACAACGGACGCTCTTACGGAGCGCGGGGAGGGTATCACCTTCATTTTGAGGTGCACAAGGGAGGAAAACCGGTCAATCCGAAAAGTTATTTGCGGTGAGAACCGTGCAAAAAACCGCCACCTCGATCGGGTGGCGGTTTTTGAATCAGCGGAGTGTGGCCGGACGCATGCTGAGCAGCCGGTTCCGGATTTCCCGGATGTGCGCCAGTTCGCGCTCGTCGGTCCGGTCCGCGTCAAGGCAGGCCATGCGTTGGAGATAGTGATGGAAGAGGCGGTACTCGAGGAAGAAATCCACTTGCTCGCGCCAGTGATCTTCCAGTTCGTTTTCCAACAGGTAGCCTTCCATGAACGCCCGCAGGAATTCTTCGCGGAAAGAATCCCTGAGTTCTTCGGGGGTCTCCTCCATGGCGTGATGCAGCGCGATCGCGATGTCATAGGTGAAGAAATGCCGTTTCACCCGGCCGAAGTCCACCGGCGTCAGGTTGCCGGATCCTGCGAGCAGGAATCCCCGATGATGCAGATCATTGTGAATCAGACCGTATGAACGGTCACTTTTCGGAAACGTGCGGATTCGCTGCAGCATGGAGCTGAACCGGTCCACGATGCGGCTTTCGATGAAGGAGAGATCCCGGTGAAACAGTTCTCCTTCGTCCCATTCGTCAAACGCTGCGGTTCCCTCCCGCCGCAAAAAGTTCCGGGACAAGGCGTGGATTTGTCCCATGATGTTTCCCCATCTGCGAAAAAGCCCTGAGTTCCATACGGATTTGTGTGTGGGATCCACCGGTTTGCCGTTCACTTTCCGGAAAGAGACGATATAGCAAGGAACGGGAAGCCGAAGAATGGTTTCCACGCTTTGACCGCGGGCGGACAGGATGTTTTTCGGGACGGGAATGCCCCGGGATTTCAGGAAAGACATCCACTTCAGCTCGGCCAAAAGTCTTCCGCGGTCCCGGCCGGCGACGGGAAACAGCTTGATCACGCAGGTTTCCCCGTCGCGCTCATATTCGTACACGTTCCGGTAGTAGCCGCCCAGAAACCGGATGGAGCTCTCGGTTCCCTGAAACTTGCGGACTGCTTCCTCCACGATTTCTCTTCTCCACATTGTGCGCCATTCCCACCTGTTCCTGGAACCGGACGGGGATTTCCGCCCGTTCCGTTGTTCTTCTTCATCATATCACGCGGATTTTTCCGTTTCACATCCAGCTTGTCAAAAAAGGCGGACAATCCACCAGGGCGGCCCTCTTTCACAAAGTTGGACGGGGGAAACTGCTTTGAACCGGGGCAGATTTTGTAGTCCGGGGAAAAAACGTTTCTCTGGACTAAAAGTGAATCCGTCTCCTATGATAAGGGTGCTGAATCTGCTGCGGCAAGGAGGGGCGCCTGTGGAGAACATGCGGAACGGGAGTCCGTCCGCACAGCGGGGGGCCATCCTGGGGCTGGTGTGTTATGTGGTGCTTGCCGCGACCAAGTGCTGGATCGGCGCAAAAACCGGGTCTGACGCCGTCTTGTCGGACGGACTCAACAACGTGTCCGACATCCTGCTTTCGGCGGCGATTCTGATCGGAATCCGGGTGGCCTCACTCCCGGCGGACCGGAACCATCCGTTCGGGCATCGGAAAGCGGAAACGGTGGCCGCCCTGGTGGCCGCATCCTTCATGGCGCTGGTTGCCTTGGAAGTGTGGTTGCATTCGGTTCAATCCCTGTTCCGGCCGAAACCCGACATGATCGGGATGGAGGCCTTGCTGGTGTCTCTCGCGGGGGCCGTCGTGATGTTCGCCGTTTCCCTCCACAATCGTCGGCTGGGCCGAAAAACGGGAAGCGAAGCCCTGCAAGCCGCCGCCGGTGACAACATGTCCGATGCGCTGGTCAGCCTGGGAGCGGCAATCGGCGTCTGGGGAGCAAGGGCAGGATGGAGTTGGATGGATCCGGTTTGCGCCCTCATCGTGGGCGGAATCATTTTGAGGACGGCGTGGCACGTGGGGAAACCGGCGATCGATTCCCTGATGGACGGGTTTGAAGGGGAGAAACTGGCCGAGATCGAAAACATCGTGAAGTCCGTCGACGGAATCCGGCAAGTGCGGGAATTGCGCGCCAGGAGGTACGGTCCGCAGGTGCATGTGGAAATGACGGTTTGCGTTGATCCCCACTTGTCCGTGCAAGACAGTCACGCGCTGACGGAACGGGTGGAAGAACTCCTGATCGGGTTTGAACGCATCGCCCGTGTGCACATCCATGTGGAGCCCGGGATGCGGTAAACGGTGTCCGACCGCGGGTCTTTCGGGATTCCGTTTCAACCTTTTTTCCGGGCAAAGGCTTGTTCAGGTTCCGCTTGTGTGTACGGTCTTCCGTTGACGGAGGACCGTTTTTTTGTCGTTCCGAAGAAGAACAGGGAATTTTTTTCTTTACACCGAAATTCCACAAAACTCCGTATCTTCCGATATAATAATTGTACGTCATCATTCGAGTATTCAATAAAATCGGTTTTTGGAGGAATTCGATGGGCAAACAAGTGCCGGCTTCTCTCGCTTGGGATCAGGAACACCCCAAGGTGAGGGATTTGATCGAAAATATCGAAAAAGTGATGGTGGGCAAACGCCCGGTCATTGAACTGTGCATCGCGGCACTGCTGGCGGGAGGCCATGTGCTTCTGGAAGATGTGCCCGGTGTCGGCAAAACCATGTTGGTGAAGGCGTTGTCCCGTTCTTTGGGGTGCAAATTCAGCCGCATCCAATTCACGCCGGATTTGCTTCCCTCCGATGTGACCGGGGTGTCCATTTTCAACCAAAAAACCTTGGAGTTTGAATTCCGTCCCGGTCCGTTGATGGCCCATGTCGTGCTGGCCGACGAAATCAACCGAACCTCCCCGAAGACACAGGCCGCGCTGCTCGAAGCGATGGAAGAGGGCGCCGTGACGGTGGACGGACGGACCTGGACGCTGGAACCCCCGTTTTTCGTGATCGCCACCCAAAACCCGATCGAGTACGAAGGAACCTTTCCCCTCCCCGAAGCCCAGTTGGACCGCTTTCTCATCAAGCTGAGTCTGGGGTATCCGTCGCCTGACCAGGAAATGGAGATGCTGCGCCGTTTCCGCCTGAAACATCCCGTCAACACCGTGGGGCAGGTGTGGAGCACCGAGGACTTGATCCGGCTGCAGGAGCAAGTGCGGCAAGTTCACGTGGATGATTCACTGGTCCGATACATCGTGCGGATCGTGGATGAGACCCGCAAAACGGAAGATTTCATGCTGGGGGCCAGCCCGCGAGCCAGCATGGCCCTGTATCGCTGCGCACAGGCGCTGGCGTTTTGCCGCGGACGGGATTATGTTGTTCCCGACGACGTGAAACGGTTGGTACCGCACGTGCTCGCCCACCGCGTGCTGACCGCTCCCAAAGCGAGGCTCTCCGGTCTGACTCCGGAAGAAATCTTGGATCGGATCTTGCACCGGGTGTCGGTGCCGGTTCTTCCGGAATGAGGGAGTGGAAGATGGTCCGCAAGCGGAACGGATGGTGGCCGCTCGTCGCGTTCACCATGCTCTCGGCGGTGCTGGCCGTTTGGGTCGGAGGATTTGTGGCGGGCTTTCTGTTTTGGATCGGGCTGGGGCTTCTGGTGTATGAGGGATTGGTCGCGATGATTTGCTTTGCGGGGGCATCGGTGGATCGTGAACTCTCGTCGACCCGGCTGACGGCGGGCGAAGATCTGGAAGTCCGGTTGCGGGTGCGGAGAGATTTTCGCTGGCCGCTGTACTGGTTCATGGTGAGGGACAAGAGTGATTTGGAGCACTCGGTGTCGGGCCTTCGGGCAGAGTTTTTGGTCACGAGTGAGAGCGAGGAGTTTGAATACCGCGTGTACCATCTGAAACGGGGGCGGTATGCCTTCGCGGGAGCGGAGCTTCAGGCGGGAGATCTGTTCGGTTTCATGTCCCGGACCCGGTTTCAGGAAGACCCGCGCACCCTGACCGTCTATCCGCGTCTGATGCCGGTGGACAAGCTTCCGGAGGGGTGGTCGGCCGGTGAAACGAACCGGAAACACCGCCTTCTGGAAGATTCCGGGGTGGTCACCGGGATCCGCAATTACCGACACGGAGACCGTCTCCAGCTCATCCACTGGAAAGCGAGCAGCCGTGGCCAGGGATGGAAGGTGAAGGAGTTTGACCGGAGCGCATCCGCGCAAATCCTGCTGCTCCTGGATCAACGGGCGTCGGCTTACCGGGGGCGCGGGGAGCATGTGTTTGAACACGCCGTTTCTCTCACCGCGTCACTCGTCAGGGAATGGATGGACCGCAGGATTCCCGTGTCGGTGATGCTGGGAGGAAAAACGCCCGTCCGCCTGCCGACGGTGGCAACGGAAGATCAGTTCATGCGCTTGATGGAATATTTGGTGGACGTCAAACCGGACGGGTCCGCCTTGCCGGATGTGCGGTGGGTGTTCGGACACCGCGGAGGCGGCCGGCTGCACGTGGTGATGGTTTGCGCGGCCGAAGATGATGCCGTTCGCGCATTTGCCCGTGAATTGAACCGGATCGGGAGCAGCTTCCAATGCCTGGACGTGGCCGGGCGCGAGCGTGTTGCCGAAACGGGCGGACCGGCGAAAGCGTTTGCGTCAAACCGGCGTCCGTGAGACGGAAAGGGGGGAATGAAAACATGCTCCGGTCTGAACGAATGGATGCTTTGACGTCCGGAAGGAAGGCGATCCTTCTGTCGGTGGCGTCACTGATGTTCATCGAAGTGTGGGTGCCGCTGGCGGATTGGACGTTGACCCGGAAACCGGAGATCTTTTTCCTGTCATTCCCCGCTTTTCTCGCTGTCCGTCTGTTTGTGCGGAACCGGCTGTTGGACCTGGTGCTCGGCCTGTTCATCGTTCATGTCCTGATGAATCTCATTTATCACCCCGATCTGGGGCCGTTTGCCGCCGAGTGGTGGACATCTGTCTGGATAACCGGATTCCGGGAGGCTGTTTCGCTTGAGCCCGGAGACCTGTTGGCGGCGGGCGAGTCCACCGTCATTCGTTCGCTCCTCTTTTTTCCCGTGATCCGGATCGTTGCCGGAGCATGGGGACACTGTCTGGCTTCCGCCCGTCTGTTTTGGCTTCCGTTCGGGGTGTCGGCGGCTTTTTTGTTGGTCATGGAACCGACCCGGGAAGTGAGCGGTCCGCTCATCCGGCTGACGATGTACGGGCTTTTGCTGGCAGCCTGGTTCCGGCAGGAAGAACTCGAAAACCGGTCGGGAACATCCCAAGGAAAAATGTGGCGGGTGGCGGTGGCTTTTCTGGTGGCGCTGGTGTTGGTGAACACGGCTTCCTCTTTTCCCGGGAACCAGGTGCGCGATGCGGTTTCCTGGAAAGAGTGGCTGGAAGAAGCGGTGGAAGGAAGCACGGCCTCGCGCATCGGGTACGGACGGAGCGACGAGGATCTGGGCGGACCTTTGAAACAGGACAACCGGCCGGTGTTCGAAGCCGAAGTGGACGCTCCGTATTATTGGCGCGGGGAATCCAAAGAAGTGTATACCGGACGGGGATGGGACAAAGGACCCTACTACATGAAGCTGCACCTCGGCCACCTCGTTCCGGAAGCCGACGGAGCGGTGACGATTGCGCGCAACGAGTCGTTTTACAACGTGTTTCTGAAAGGGCAAGAAACGACCAATCACGTGAACGTGCGAATCAGAAAACCGTTCACGGACACCCTGTTCGTTCCCGGAGAAGCGTTTCGCGTGAATCACGTGAACGAAGAACCCGCAACGGGAGCCGTTGATTTTGTTCTCCATGACCGCATGTTCACCTCCCGGCTGTTTCACACGGGGGAGGAGCCGCTTCGAAGCTATGCGCTGGAATCCCGTCTGCCGGAGATCCGTGAGGACCTTCTCCGTCAAAAAAAGAGCAGGGGGGCCGGCTTGCAGTATCTCACGTTCGTGGCCCTGCCCGACACCGTCCCGCCCCGCGTGGCCGAACTGGCCCGGCGTTTGACGGAATCCGCGGGCACCGATTACGACAAAGTGAAAGCCGTGGAAAACTGGCTCCGGTCCGGAGATCTGGAGTATGAAACGGAAAAAGTGCCCGTGACTCCTCCGGGGCGTGATTTCGTGGATCATTTCCTGTTCGAATCCAAGACGGGATATTGTGATCATTTCTCCACTTCCATGGTGGTGCTCTTGCGGTCCGTGGGCATTCCCGCCCGTTGGGTCAAAGGATTCACCGCCGGGGAGTTCCGGTATGATGCCGATATCGGCAAGTACCGGGTCACCGTGAGGAACCGTCATGCCCACTCCTGGGTGGAAGTCTATTTTCAGGATGTGGGATGGATCCCGTTTGAGCCCACGCCGCCGTTCCGGTTTCCGTCTCCCGCCGACGACCGGCCGGACGGGTGGGACGGAACTCCGGTCGAAGGGGATGTTTCGGGAACCTGGGAGGATGCGGAAACGAGCCCGGACGCCGGTCAGCCGCAGACCGAAGGAGGGCAAGCCGAAAACAAAGGTGCGGATGTTTTCGCCCGCTGGTTGATTCCGGGGGCGACGGGCATTCTGATCTTGCTGGCGCTGGTGCGGATCCTGCGTCGGAACGCCCCCTTCATCCGCTGGGGCTGGCGGTGGGTGTCCGCCGCATGGAATCATGGAAACGCGGATCCGCTGTACATGGGTGAATTGATCCGGCTTCAGGAAATGTCCGGGAAAAAGCATCCTGCCGCCACTCTCCGGGAACATGCCGAATCCGTCGGAGGGGCGCTGACCCCGGAAGAACTTCTCTGGATCCGGGAATACGAACAGGCACGGTACGGCAGCGGTCAGGGGACCACAACCGGAATGAAGGTGTCAAAGAAAAAACTGTTGCTCCGCTTCAAACCCTGATCAACCGGACGGATCGCAACGATGAAAGGGGGATTCGGAGATGCCGGATCTTGCCGCAATCTTTCAGCGCTCAGCCGGCAGACGGGTGCTCTTGCCGGCGGGATGCCTTCTTTTTGCGGAGATTTTGTTCCCTTTGGCGGAATTGACCGGAACGGAAAAACCCTTTCTCTTTTTTCTCGGATTTGTGATATGGCTGGTGATGGCCTCGTTCGATCTGACATGGAAGGTTCAGTTGCCGGCCGGGCTTTTGATCATCCAGTTCCTGATGAACGAAATCTTCCATCCGCAATTGCCCGTGTTCGGGTCTGAATGGTGGACCCGGATGTGGATCGTCATCGGGCGAAGCCTTTCCGCGATCGGGGAACCGGAGCTGTTTTTTTCGCAGCGGGTCCTCGCCGATTTTCGCTCCCTGCTGTTTTTTTTGTTCCTCTGGGGAATGGCCCGGATCTGGTGGCGAGCGCTGCGATCTCCCCCACTGAGGGCGTTTCCGGTTTTGCTGACGGCCCTGGTGCTCTTGGTTCTCGAGATCGGGACGGATCTTCGGCTCGGCGGTGCCGTCATCCGGACCGTCGTGACGGGATTGTTGTTGTTTGCGTGGACCCGTCGCCGCTCTTGGCTGGCGAGGCTGGATCATCTGGAGTTGACGTCCGTTCGCCTGTCGGTGTCCACGGCGTTGTTGTTGGTGTTGCTTCCGATTCTGGGGTGGATGTTGCCCAAATCGTCGGTCAGTGCCGGTTTTGACCTCCGGGACTGGATTCCGGTCGGGGAGGGAGAAGGTCATTCCCGAACGAAAACGGCGGGTTACGCCAGGGATGATCAGCGGCTCGGCGGACCGATCCGCCTGGATGACCAAGTGGTGTTCCGGGCGTCGGTGGACGTTCCCTATTACTGGCGCGGTGAATCGAAACAGGTATACACCGGAAAGGGATGGATCAACCGGACAACCACCCCCGTGCGGGCTGCGGCCGGTCATCCGGTGCGAAATCCGGACGGTTCGATCATCCTTCGCCCGAACGGGCATGCGGTCAACCTGTACACGGGAGAGGTGCGGGCCAACTATGCACGGATTACTTTTGAGAAACCTCCCGGCGATCTTTTGTTTGTTCCGGGACAACTGAAAATCCTGAAAAGCCTCAACGGGAGCCCGCCGGAAAACATGGTGACGGAAATCCAGTCCGCCAATCAGCTCTCCCGCATCCGTTTTCCGGGGGTGACCGTCAAAAACTACGTCTTGATGGCGGAAGTGCCGGTCATGGACGAAGAGCGTCTCAGGCAGGCGGGAACGGGCGAAACCGGTGACCGTTCGCCGGACCTGGCGGAATACACGAGACTGCCCGCCACCGTCCCGGAGCGCGTTCTTCGGTTGGCGGAGCAGGTGACAAAAGGGGCAAATACCCCGTATGAAAAAGCGAAAGCGGTGGAAGCGTTCCTGCGCGGTGGACGGTTCCGGTATGAACTCGACGCTCCCGAGACGCCCTCGGACCGTGACTTTGTGGATCATTTTCTGTTTTCCTCCCGACAGGGATATTGCGATCACTTTTCCACCTCCATGGCGGTGTTGCTGCGGGCGGCCGGTGTTCCCGCCCGCTGGGTGAAAGGGTATCTTCCCGGTGAAATCCGTTCGGATTCCCGCTCCGGCCAGAACCTCGTGACGGTCCGGAACCGCGATGCCCACTCCTGGGTCGAAGTGTATCTTGACGGGGTCGGGTGGATCCCGTTCGAACCCACGCCGGGTTTCTTCCACCCCGCGCCGGTCACGGCTTCTTCCGAAGAGGAGGTTGTCACGGACAACCGACCGGGACAGGGGCCTTCCTCCGATCCGTCCGAATCGGAGGAGCTTGTGGAGGAGAGATTGGCACGGCTGGAACAGATGGAACGGGAAGAGCTTCAGCCGGAAACGGAGGCGGTCGGCGATTCCGGGCAGGAGGAGTTCGTCAAGTGGTGGTGGACCGCGGCCATTCTTCTTCTTCCTTTTCTGCGCCGCACCTGGCGGGCCCGCCTGATCTCTCTGCTGAACGGTTGGAGTCTCGCGTGGTTGAAAAAACGCCGGACGTTGTCCGGAGTCACGTATGTGCTTCGCTTCTGGAATTGGACCGGCTTCCGGAAACGGCACCAGACGCTGCGGGAGATGGGGGGAGAGCTCGGCGGAAAGGAAAGCTCTTTGCAGGAAATGATTGACTGGATCCGCCGGTATGAAAAAAGAAGGTACGGGAAAAAACAATCTCAAAGAGATCGGTCGTCCCGTTGGAAGCGTTTGCCGGGAGTCAAGAAATCTTGACCGGTTGAAAAAGGCTTTGCTATCATTGATTCTGGTTGAGCCTTGGCCGTATATGTTTGGGAATATGGCCCAAACGTCTCTACCCGGCGACCGTAAATCGTCGGACTACGGTTGATAGGTCGCCTGGATACCTGTTTTTTTCATCGTGCTGATGAGCGCCGGAATGGATGAAGAATCGGGGAACCGGGGTCCTATATCGCCGGAGCGGTATGGACACCGGTTTTTTTGTTGGCGGGGTTTGACCAAATTTTGAAGCAGAGGAGCCTGAACATGGACAAACCGCTTGAACGCGTCATCGTTCTCGACTTCGGCGGGCAGTACAATCAGTTGATCGCCCGGCGGATCCGGGACCTGGGCGTGTACAGCGAGCTGCTTCCGTACAATACTTCGGCGGAAGAGATCAGCCGGATGAATCCCAAGGGCATTGTCTTTTCCGGCGGTCCCAACAGCGTGTATGCGGAAGACGCGCCCAAATGCGATCCGGCCATATTCGGTCTGGGGGTCCCGATTCTCGGAATTTGTTACGGGATGCAATTGATCGCGCATCATTTCGGTGCGAACGTGGAGCGCGCCCAGCGGCGTGAATACGGAAAGGCGGAGCTTGACGTGGTGTCCGACAGCCCGCTTTTCGCGGGATTGGATCGCACGCAAGTGGTCTGGATGAGCCACAGTGACGTGGTCATCGATCCGCCCGCCGGTTTTCGGGTGGACGGAAAAACCCATTCCGCTCCCGTTGCCGCGATGAGCGATCCCGCAAAAAGGATTTACGCCGTCCAGTTCCATCCGGAAGTCCTCCACTCGGTGAACGGCAACGAGATGATTCGCCGCTTTCTTTACGATGTCTGCCAATGCGCCGGCAACTGGAGCATGGAAACGTTCATCGAAGACACCGTGGCGGAGATCCGGAAGCGGGTCGGCAAGGAGAAAGTGCTGTGCGCGCTCAGCGGCGGCGTCGATTCCTCCGTGGTGGCCGCACTGATTCATCGCGCCGTGGGTGACCAATTGACCTGCATGTTCGTGGATCACGGGCTGCTTCGCAAAGGGGAAGCCGAAGGGGTCGTTCGCACGTTCGGGGAACACTTCAAGATGAACCTGGTGAAGATCGACGCCAAAGACCGCTTCCTCGGAAAATTGAAAGGGGTCACCGATCCCGAACAAAAGCGGAAAATCATCGGAAACGAGTTTATCCGCGTGTTTGAGGAAGAGTCCGCCAAATTCGGCGATCACCGCTTCCTGGGGCAGGGGACGCTGTACACCGACATCATTGAGTCGGGCACTGCGACGGCCCATACGATCAAATCGCACCACAACGTGGGAGGACTCCCCGAAGACATGAAGATGGAGCTGATCGAACCGCTGGCCACCTTGTTCAAGGACGAGGTTCGCAAGGTGGGCGAACAACTGGGCCTGCCGGCGGAAATCGTCTGGCGGCAACCGTTCCCGGGACCGGGTCTGGCCATCCGCGTGATCGGCGAAGTGACCGAAGACAAACTTCGCATCGTTCGGGAGTCGGATGCCATCCTGCGGGAAGAAATCACCCTGGCGGGACTCGATCGCGAGATTTGGCAGTATTTCACCGCCCTTCCCGATTTCAAGAGCGTCGGCGTGATGGGAGACGTCCGCACGTACGCCTACACGGTGGGGATCCGCGCCGTGACGTCCGTCGACGGCATGACGGCGGATTGGGCGCGCATTCCCTACGATGTGCTCGAGAAGATCTCCACCCGGATCATCAATGAGGTGGAAGGCGTCAACCGCGTCGTTTATGACATTACTTCCAAACCCCCGTCCACCATTGAGTGGGAATGATTGATGAGGTGAAACCCCGATGACATCCTGGCTGGCTCGATATTTCAAATTCGATGAACACGGCACCAATCTGCGCACGGAAATGCTGGCGGGTGCCACCACGTTTTTCACCATGGCCTATATTTTGCTGGTGGCCCCGTCCATCCTTGGGGAAACCGGCATGGATCTCGGTTCGGTGTTCGTCGCGACGGCCTTGTCCGCCGCCATCGGCACGTTTCTCATGGGTGTGATCGCCAATTTCCCCCTCGCTCTCGCTCCGGGGATGGGCTTGATCGCTTACTTCGCCTTTGCCGTCGTTTTGGGCATGAACGTGCCCTGGCAGCAGGCGCTCGGAGCCGTGTTTTTGTCCGGTGTGATTTTCTTTGTGCTCACCGTCACCAAAGTACGTGAAGCAATCATCAACGCGATTCCGGAAAGTCTCAAATACGCGGTTTCCGCGGGCATCGGTCTGTTCATTGCGTTCATCGGCCTGAAAAACGCCGGGATCATCATCGCTTCCGAGGCCACCTTCGTCACCTTCAATGCGGATCTGACGAAAAAACCGGAAGTGCTGCTCACGCTGTTCGGTCTGGTGGTGACTTCCGTCTTGCTCGTTCGCAAGGTGAAAGGAGCCATCTTCATCGGAATGGCCGTGACCGCCGTGACCGGCATGATCACGGGATTGGTGGACGTTCCCTCGACGATTTTCGCCATGCCCCCGTCGATGGCCCCCACTTTCTTGAAAATGGATGTGGCCGGTGCCCTTGATCTCGGACTCATGACCATTGTTTTTGCGTTCCTGTTCGTCGACTTGTTCGACAATGCGGGCACCCTTGTGGCGGTGGCCAACCAGGCCGGGCTGATCAAAAACAACAAATTGCCCCGCGCCGGCAGGGCCCTGTTCACCGATTCCATCGCCACCATGCTGGGAGCGGTGTTCGGCACGTCCACGGTCACCTCGTACATCGAGTCGTCCGCGGGTGTCGCATCCGGAGGCAGAACCGGGATGACTTCCGTCGTCACGGCCCTGTTGTTTGCCGTATCGCTCTTTTTCTTCCCGTTGGTGGAAACCCTGGCCTCCGTGGCGGCCATCACCTCTCCCGCGCTGATCATCGTCGGCGTGTTCATGGCGGCCAATCTGAGAAAGATCGAATGGGACAAACTGTCCGAATCGATTCCGGCGTTTCTCACCATCATTCTCATGCCGCTTTCGTTCAGCATCGCCAACGGCATTGCCGCCGGATTTGTGCTCTATCCGCTTTGCATGCTGGTGGCCGGAGAAGGCAAACGGGTTCATCCGATCATCTATGTGTTGGGCGTGCTGTTCGTGATGCGTTTCATCTTCCTCGGTGCGATCTGAGGAATCGGCGTCGGTTTTGCCGGTACAGACGCAACCGGGACGGAAAATCCGTTCGTTCGGTTTCGTGCCGTGATGGGTTTCTCCGTTCTTGGTGGTCAAAGGCGGAAAATCAGGCCGAACAGAAAAACAGCCCGTCTTTCCAAATCGGTGAATATGTGTCGGGTCGAAGAGCAGCCATCGTTCGGCTTGCCGCTTCGGCCCGACTTTTTTTTGCCGGTGCATAAGATATTTGCGTCCGCACATGCTGTAGACAAAATGAACGGAAGGCGGTACCGACATGCCACGATCTTGGAAACTGCGGGTGTGGCCGGTGATCCTGTGCTCGCTCTTGTGGGTGACCGGATTCTCCATGAATGCCGATCCCGAAGGAGCCGATGACCAAGCAGAGATCAGACGGATGTTCAGCCGGATGCAGCAGGCGATCAACAGCGGAAATCTCGCCGCTTATCTGTCATCCGTGGATGACCGTTTGCCGTTTTACGCGGCGGAGCAAAAGAGATGGTTTCAAGATGCCGTTCGTTTCGTGGATCCCGGTTCTTTTCGGGTGGACGTGCTGAACATGGAACGGGTCGGCGAAGCTGAGTGGAAAGTGGACGTGCGCCGGAGCTGGACAAGGAAGGGGAAGCCCGCCGGGCATACGGGCCCGCTCATGGTCCGGAAAACTTCCGAAGGATGGAAACATGCCGATTTTCCGTTTGTCACATCCAATCACGGGCCGGTCACGATCCGGATGGAAGACGCTTCTTTGGAGCGGTACGCCCGGATCGCCAAAGATGTGCTGACCAACGCCTTGCGGGCATTTGGCGATCGGTACGACTGGAATCCCCGGCGGGTTGAGGTGAAGTTGTACCGGCAGCCGGAGCATTTCAGGCATTCCGTCAAACTTTCTCTCCCGGAATGGGCGGGTGGTTGGCATGAAGCCAATCAATCCATCAAACTGGTGGTGGGAACTCCCGGTGACGAAAAATGGTTTGCGCGTGCATTGGTTCATGAGCTGACGCATCAGATGGTCAGCGAGTTGACCAATGACAATGCCGCCTACTGGTTGCAGGAAGGGGCCGCCATGTATTATGAGGTTCATCTGCTCCCCGAACTGAAAGCATCGCACGGGCTCAAACTCTTGGAGAAGACCGGTGCCATGAGTTTGGAAGAGTTGAAACGCGTCAGACTGGAAAGCTTGGAAGGACTGGACGCGTACCGGTACTACCTGAGCGCTTATGCATGGTTCAGGGAAGAAACCGATAATAGGGGGGAGCAGAATTGGAAACGGGTGTTTTCCCGCTTGAAGAAACATCCGTATCTCGATGTGGACGGAGACTTGAAAATCCCCCGAACCAACCTGCTGACGGAAGAAGCGTTGCACGAGGCGGACAAACCGAAACAGCCCGAGAGAAGAGCCGGGTGAAGCGCCGGCATGTTTCCGGCGTTTCCGATGTCTCATCGACTGCGGGGGGCCTTGTCTCGCCCCCGGGGATCCGCAAAAATTTCATTCCGAACAAAATCCCCTTGACGGAATCATCGGAGGCTGGTATATTCATTATTGCTGTCGCACGCGTGTGACGTCACCAACATGCGGTGATGAAAAACCTCAAAAAAAGGGTTGACACGATGCGATGCGACATGATAAGATATAATTCGTCGCCGCAAGAGAGCGGAGGCGATGAAAATGAAAGTGTTCCTTGAAAACTGAAGAGTGAACTTGCGAACCTGTCGGTTCACTTTGAGTCGATGGATCGGAAAATCCGGATACACTCTTTGATGGAGAGTTTGATCCTGGCTCAGGATGAACGCTGGCGGCGTGCCTAATACATGCAAGTCGAGCGGTCCTTCCTTCGGGAAGGACAGCGGCGAACGGGTGAGTAACACGTGGGCAACCTGCCCGCAAGACCGGGATAACTTCGGGAAACCGGAGCTAATACCGGATACGCTCATCCGCCGCATGGCGGATGAGGGAAAGGCGGCTTCGGCTGTCACTTGCGGATGGGCCCGCGGCGCATTAGCTTGTTGGTGAGGTAACGGCTCACCAAGGCGACGATGCGTAGCCGACCTGAGAGGGTGATCGGCCACACTGGGACTGAGACACGGCCCAGACTCCTACGGGAGGCAGCAGTAGGGAATTTTCCGCAATGGGCGAAAGCCTGACGGAGCAACGCCGCGTGAGTGAGGACGGCCTTCGGGTTGTAAAACTCTGTTCTTGGGGAAGAAACTCCGGGAGGCGAACAACTTCCCGGCATGACGGTACCCAAGGAGAAAGCCCCGGCTAACTACGTGCCAGCAGCCGCGGTAATACGTAGGGGGCGAGCGTTATCCGGAATTACTGGGCGTAAAGCGCGCGCAGGCGGCCGGTTAAGTCGGGTGTGAAAGGCTGCGGCTCAACCGCAGAGCGGCACCCGAAACTGGCGGGCTTGAGTGCAGGAGAGGGAAGCGGAATTCCCGGTGTAGCGGTGGAATGCGTAGAGATCGGGAGGAACACCAGTGGCGAAGGCGGCTTCCTGGCCTGTAACTGACGCTGAGGCGCGAAAGCGTGGGGAGCAAACAGGATTAGATACCCTGGTAGTCCACGCCGTAAACGATGAGTGCTAGGTGTTGGGGGTCTCGCGCCCTCAGTGCCGAAGGTAACCCATTAAGCACTCCGCCTGGGGAGTACGGCCGCAAGGCTGAAACTCAAAGGAATTGACGGGGGCCCGCACAAGCGGTGGAGCATGTGGTTTAATTCGAAGCAACGCGAAGAACCTTACCAGGGCTTGACATCCCGCTGACCGGTGCAGAGATGCACCTTTCCTTCGGGACAGCGGTGACAGGTGGTGCATGGTTGTCGTCAGCTCGTGTCGTGAGATGTTGGGTTCAGTCCCGCAACGAGCGCAACCCTTGCTCTCAGTTGCCAGCACCTCGGGTGGGCACTCTGGGGGGACAGCCGGTGAAAGCCGGAGGAAGGTGGGGATGACGTCAAATCATCATGCCCCTTATGTCCTGGGCTACACACGTGCTACAATGGCCGGTACAAAGGGCTGCGAACCCGCGAGGGGGAGCCAATCCCAAAAAACCGGTCTCAGTTCGGATCGCAGGCTGCAACTCGCCTGCGTGAAGCCGGAATCGCTAGTAATCGCGGATCAGCATGCCGCGGTGAATACGTTCCCGGGCCTTGTACACACCGCCCGTCACACCACGAGAGTTTGCAACACCCGAAGTCGGTGAGGCAACCCGCAAGGGAGCCAGCCGCCGAAGGTGGGGCAGATGATTGGGGTGAAGTCGTAACAAGGTATCCCTACCGGAAGGTGGGGATGGATCACCTCCTTTCTAAGGAGCTCGAAAGAGCAAACACGATCGATGCCCGATCAGGTCGCAAGATCTCACTCTTTGGTTTTCAGGGAACACGGACCGCTGATTCCGTTTGGAGTCAGCGGTTTTTGTTTTTCTCCGCGTGCACGGCGGGTTCTTCCGGGACTTGCGGCAGGTCCCGCGGTTCAACCGCAGAGCGGCATCCAAACGGGCTGATCTCGAACCGCTGAGCCCCTGTTTGCAAGGCAGATACTCTCCCGGCTTGTCCCGCCTTCGGCATGATGGAAAACATGCTTCTTTGAAAGCGGCGTCGTATCACCCGGCAAGCCGGATCCGCGGAATGCTCCCGGCGACGAATCCGTCGTTCCGCTGCTTTCGACAGCATTCCCGTTGCTGTGAAAGAGGCATGAATGTTGCCGAAATGCGCGAGCGAGTTGTCGGAAAATAAAAACTCAAAAATTACCTCTTGCCATCGTGAGATTCATGTGATAGATTATCTATTGTCGCTGCTGCGACACCAAACGACACACACGCACCTTGAAAATGGGATATGGAATGTAAAGCCAAGTCGCGATAACACCGGAAGAGAACCGAGCAGCTTGAAGGTGAAGCTGATAAGGGCGCACGGTGGATGCCTTGGCGCCAGGAGCCGATGAAGGACGGGGCGAACTCCGATAAGCCTCGGGGAGCCGTAAGCAGGCTTTGATCCGGGGATTTCCGAATGGGGCAACCCACCGGCTGGAAGAGCCGGTACCACCACCTGAATCCATAGGGTGGCTGGGGGCATACCAGGGGAACTGAAACATCTTAGTACCCTGAGGAAGAGAAAGCAACCGCGATTCCCTGAGTAGCGGCGAGCGAAACGGGAACAGCCCAAACCGTTTGCCTTCGGCAAACGGGGTTGTAGGACGTCTCACATGGAAGTCACAAAGGTTTGGGATAGGCGAACTGGTCCTGGAAAGGCCGGCCAGAGCAGGTAACAGCCCTGTAGCCGAAATCCGAAACCCTTCCGAGGCGATCCTGAGTACCGCGGGACACGTGGAACCCCGTGGGAAGCAGGGAGGACCACCTCCCAAGGCTAAATACTCCCTGGCGACCGATAGTGAACCAGTACCGTGAGGGAAAGGTGAAAAGCACCCCGGGAGGGGAGTGAAAGAGAACCTGAAACCGTGTGCCTACAATCAGTCGGAGCTCCCTTGAGGAGTGACGGCGTGCCTTTTGTAGAATGAACCGGCGAGTGACGGTCACGTGCAAGGTTAAGGTGAGAAGCCGGAGCCGCAGCGAAAGCGAGTCTGAACAGGGCGCTTGAGTACGTGGCTGTCGACCCGAAACCGGGTGATCTACCCATGTCCAGGATGAAGTTCCGGTAACACGGAATGGAGGTCCGAACCTGTTGGTGTTGAAAAACCATAGGATGAGGTGTGGGTAGGGGTGAAATGCCAATCGAACCCGGAGATAGCTGGTTCTCCCCGAAATAGCTTTAGGGCTAGCCTCGAAGAGGAGTCGCGGAGGTAGAGCACTGATTGGGCTAGGGGCCCTCCCCGGGTTACCGAACTCAGTCAAACTCCGAATGCCGCAGACTTTGGTCTTCGGGAGTCAGACCGCGAGTGCCAAGATCCGTGGTCAAAAGGGAAACAGCCCAGACCGCCGGCTAAGGTCCCCAAGTGACCGTTCAGTGGTAAAGGATGTGGAGTTGCCGAGACAACCAGGATGTTGGCTTAGAAGCAGCCACCATTCAAAGAGTGCGTAATAGCTCACTGGTCAAGTGACTCTGCGCCGAAAATGTAACGGGGCTAAACGGTCCACCGAAGCCGCGGATCGTGCCTTCGGCACGATGGTAGGGGAGCGTTCCAGGCAGCGGCGAAGCCGGTCCGGAAGGATCGGTGGAGCGCCTGGAAGTGAGAATGCCGGTGTGAGTAACGAAAAGAGGGGTGAGAATCCCCTCCGCCGAAAGCCTAAGGGTTCCTGGGGAAGGTTCGTCCGCCCAGGGTCAGTCGGGACCTAAGTCGAGGCCGAAAGGCGTAGACGATGGACAACAGGTTGATATTCCTGTACCACCTGCAGCCGTTTGTACGATGGGGGGACGCAGGAGGATAGGGGATCGCGCGATCGGAAGTGCGCGTTCAAGCGGTTAGGCCGGAGAGCAGGCAAATCCGTTCTCCATTCAGGCGGAGCCGTGATGACGAGGGAAACTTCAAGTACCGAAGTCCTTGATTCCACACTGCCAAGAAAAGCCTCTAGGAGGATGCAGGTGCCCGTACCGCAAACCGACACAGGTAGGCGAGGAGAGAATCCTAAGGCGCTCGGGAAAACTCTCGCTAAGGAACTCGGCAAATTGACCCCGTAACTTCGGGAGAAGGGGTGCCCCGGTAGGGTTCACAGCCCGAGGGGGCCGCAGTGAAAAGGCCCAGGCGACTGTTTAGCAAAAACACAGGTCTCTGCGAAGCCGCAAGGCGATGTATAGGGGCTGACGCCTGCCCGGTGCTGGAAGGTTAAGGGGAAGGGTTAGCTTCGGCGAAGCTCTGAACCGAAGCCCCAGTAAACGGCGGCCGTAACTATAACGGTCCTAAGGTAGCGAAATTCCTTGTCGGGTAAGTTCCGACCCGCACGAAAGGCGTAACGATCTGGGCGCTGTCTCGGCGAGAGACCCGGTGAAATCGTACTGCCTGTGAAGATGCAGGCTACCCGCGACTAGACGGAAAGACCCCGTGGAGCTTTACTGCAACCTGATATTGAATTCGGGTACAGCTTGTACAGGATAGGTGGGAGACTGAGAAGCCGGAGCGCCAGCTTCGGTGGAGTCGTCGGTGGGATACCACTCTGGCTGTGCCGGGGTTCTAACTCGCTGCCGTCATCCGGCAGGAGGACCGTGTCAGGCGGGCAGTTTGACTGGGGCGGTCGCCTCCCAAAAGGTAACGGAGGCGTTCAAAGGTTCCCTCAGCGCGGTCGGAAATCGCGCGTCAGAGTGCAAAGGCAGAAGGGAGCTTGACTGCGAGACCCACAAGTCGAGCAGGGACGAAAGTCGGACTTAGTGATCCGGTGGTTCCGTGTGGAAGGGCCATCGCTCAACGGATAAAAGCTACCCCGGGGATAACAGGCTGATCTCCCCCAAGAGTCCACATCGACGGGGAGGTTTGGCACCTCGATGTCGGCTCATCGCATCCTGGGGCTGTAGTCGGTCCCAAGGGTTGGGCTGTTCGCCCATTAAAGCGGTACGTGAGCTGGGTTCAGAACGTCGTGAGACAGTTCGGTCCCTATCTGTCGCGGGCGCAGGAAATTTGAGAGGAGCTGTCCCTAGTACGAGAGGACCGGGATGGACGCACCTCTGGTGTACCAGTTGTTCCGCCAGGAGCACCGCTGGGTAGCCATGTGCGGACGGGATAAGCGCTGAAAGCATCTAAGCGCGAAGCCCCCCTCAAGATGAGATTTCCCATTCCCTCGTGGAAGTAAGACCCCTTGCAGATGACAAGGTAGATCGGTCCGAGGTGTAAGCGCAGCAATGCGTTCAGCTGACGGATACGAATCGGTCGAGGGCTTCACCTCACTTCTTCTCTTCCACGTCACGCTTGCTTTACACTCCATACTCATTTTCAGGGTGTGTGGCCTCCCGAAGGGAGGACAAAACCTGATCAAACCTGTCTGGTGACCATAGCGGAGGGGTTCCACCCGTTCCCATCCCGAACACGGAAGTTAAGCCCTCCAGCGCCGATGGTACTGAGGGATGGCCCTTGGGAGAGCAGGTCGTTGCCAGGCAGGTTTTTTCATGTCCAGGGGAGCTTTCCGAAGAAACCGGCATCTTCAGTGAAAGGCCGGCGTATTTCGGTGGCTCCTCTTTTTTTGCGGGATCTGATCTCCTGCTTTCACCTTCCTGCTTTCACCCCTGGGACCTGGCTGCGCCACTGGAGCAGACCCACCACCCCTGTCCCCTGTTTGCCGGACTCCTGCTTTGCCGGACTCCTGCGGATTCTCCTTTGA